>NZ_DASUBE010000082.1:0-31784 GCF_035763405.1 Edaphobacter sp. | reverse complement strand
TCCTGTTCGGCCTTTTTGGCTTCGGCGGCGGTTCTGCCGAGTTCGGCGGCGATCTTTTCGGTGGTGAAGGCTTCGATGATGTCGCCGACCTGGATCTCCTTGAATCCGGCGAGGTCGATGCCGCACTCGACGCCCTGACGGACTTCGGAGGCGTCGTCCTTGAACCGCTTGAGCGACGAGATCTTACCCTTCCAGAGCTCTTCGCCCGCGCGCAGGACACGAACGCTGGCGTCGCGTTTGATGAGGCCGTCGCGCACGATGCAGCCGGCGATCTGGCCGACTTTGGTGATCTTGAAGACGTTGAGCACCTCGGCGCGGCCAAGGTAGTTCTCCTTGTAGACCGGTTCGAGCAAGCCGTACATCGCCTTGGTGATCTCGTCCTGTAGCTCGTAGATGATGGAGTGCAGACGGATCTCGACGTTCTCGCGCTCGGCGATCTCGGCGGCCTTGCGGTCAGGCCGCACGTTGAAGCCGATGATGACCGCGTTGGATGCGGAGGCGAGCAGCACGTCGGACTCGGTGATGGCTCCGACGCCCGCACGCAGGACGCGCACGCGCACCTTCTCGGTGGACATCTTTTCGAGCGAGTCGGCCAGCACTTCGACCGAACCCTGCACGTCGCCCTTGAGAATGAGGTTGAGGTCTTTGACCCCGGCGGACTTGATCTGCTCGGCGAGGCCTTCGAGGGAGACGCGCGAGGACTTGGCAAGCTGCGCCTCGCGCTCCTTCATCTTGCGGTACTGCGCGATGCCCTTGGCCTTGTCGCGGTCGGCCATGACGAGGAAGGTGTCGCCTGCGTCCGGCATTCCTTCGAGACCCAGGATTTCGACCGGCGTCGAGGGACCGGCCTCGGAGACGGGGCGTCCGCGGTCGTCGAACATGGCGCGGATTTTGCCGAAGGTGTTGCCGACGATGTAGCTGTCGCCGGTGCGCAGCGTTCCATTCTGGACGAGCACGCTGGCGACGGCACCGCGTCCGCGATCGAGCTTGGCTTCGATGACGGTGCCCACGGCGGGACGGTCGGGAGTGGCTTTCTGCTCGTTCGTGTCGGCGACGAGCAGGATCATCTCTTCGAGGCCGTCGAGGTTGATGCGCTTCTTCGCCGAGACCTCGACGAAGGGCGTGTCGCCGCCCCATGAGTCGGGGACGAGGCCGCGATCGGAGAGCTGCTGCTTGACGCGGTCGGGCGCGGCTTCGGGTTTGTCGATCTTGTTGACCGCGACGATGATGGGCACCTTCGCGGCGCGGGCGTGGTCAATGGCTTCAAGGGTCTGCGGCATGACGCCGTCGTCTGCAGCGACGACCACGACGACGATGTCGGTGACTTTGGCGCCGCGTGCGCGCATCCGCGTGAAGGCCTCGTGGCCGGGGGTGTCGAGGAAGACGATCTCGCGGCCAAAGGCGGGCGAGTCGGGTTTGGAGATTTTGACCTTGTAAGCGCCGATGTGCTGGGTGATGCCTCCGGCTTCGCCGCCGGCAACGTCGGTGGAGCGGATGGCGTCGAGCAGCGAGGTCTTGCCGTGATCGACGTGGCCCATGACGGTGACGACCGGCGAGCGGACGATCTCGACCATGCCCGTGGTGTCTTCAAGGAAGCCCTCGATGGCCTCGTTCTCAAGCTGCTCTTCGACCGTGATGATCTGCGCGTCGGCGCCGAACTGGCGGGCAACATCTTTCACCAGCTCGCCGTCGAGCGACTGGTTCACGGTGACGAGGACGCCGCGCATCAGCAGCGTGGCGATGAGGTCTTTGCCGCGCACGTCGAGCTTTTCGGCGAGGTCCTTGACGCTGATGCCTTCGGTGACGGTGATGGTCTTCGTGATGGGCAGAGGTTCCTGCGGGATGTGCGCTCCGCCAAAACGCGGCGGGGGAGCGAATCCCTTCATCGGGCCTTCTTTGCTCTTTTCGTAACGCTGATTTCCGGCGCGGCGGCCAGGGCGCTGGCCGGGACGTTGGCCGGTCGGCGCTTCGCCGGGAGGCGGCAACATGCCGCCGGGCGTTCCGGGCCGCGCTCCAAAACCGGGACGGGCGCCGAATCCGGGACGCGCTCCGCCGGGGGCAAAGCCGGGACGTCCGGGCGCTCCGCCGGGACCGCCGGGGAAGGTGCGGGTGGGGTGCATGGGGCGGCGCGCGCCGGGAGCGGTCGATGGTGCAGGACGCGAACCGGGTGCCTGCGGACGAGGCCGCTCGAAGATGGGACGGCCACGCTGCGGTGCTCCGGCGGGCGCGGTATAGATGGGGCGTGGGCCGGTCTGCGGCATAATGACGCGACGGACCGGCGCGGTGGGCGCGGCTTCAGCAGTAATGGTTTCAGCGACGGCTGGCTCCGGCGCGGCAGGCGGCTCAGCCTTTGGCTGAACGGGCTTTGCGGGCGCAGCGGCAACGGCTTCGACCGGCGGCGCGGCAGCGGGCTTGGCGGCAACAGGCTCGGCAGGCGCAGCTACGATGGGGCGTTCCTGCGGCGGCTTTGCTGCGGCAGGCGCGGCGGCCGTGACGGGAGGCCTGACGATGACCGGGCCAACCGGCGGCTTGGTGGCAATGGCTGGCGCCGCTGCGGGAGCTGGCATGACAACGTTAGCCTGCGGGCGCGGCTGCGGCACGATGCGGCGCGGCGCGGGCGCGGCGGGCTGAGCCGGAGTTGCAACAGGCGGCGTGGCGACAGGGCGTGCCGGGGCAGGTGCAGCATGAGCAGCGGGAGGTGCAGCGACTGCGGTCGGGCGCGGCGGCGCGGCTTTGGCGGCTGCCTCGGCCTGCTTGCGCTCGAGGATAGCCTTGAGCGCATCGCCGGGCTTGGAGACCTTCGAGAGGTCGAACTTCGGCTTGGTCTCCGTCGCAGACCTGGTGGGGGCGGGACGGCTGGCGCCAGACAGGTAGCTGCGCACCTTTTCGGCTTCGTCCAACTCAATAGAGCTGGAGTGGGTCTTCTTCTCGGTAACGCCGACGGCTATCAGCGCGTCCAGAATAGACTTGCTTTTGACTTCCAGCTCTCGTGCCAGATCGTTGATTCGAACTTTGCTCATCCGTCCCTTTTCACTTACCTGCGCCCTTAGCTGTTCATATCAGCCTCATCGGGGTAGAAATCGTTGGTGTTTTTATTATCCCTGAAGCGCGAACTTTGCGGGCCAGGGAGCGGTTGCGTAGTGCGGCTATACGGGCTAGCCACGATTGCTTCCTTCGTCAATGCCTTCGGTGGAGACATCCTCGCTTTCATCCACGAGGGTATCTACGGCGTCGTTGTCGGTCTCGATCTTTTCTTCGCGGGCGTCGGCCTCGCTGAAGGCGTCGATGCCCGAACCTGCTTCTTCGGCCTCGACGATGTCTTCGGTCGAGAAGCTGCTGACCTCTTTGGCGCCGTTGTGGCCTGCGTCGCTTGCCAGAACCTCCTCCGGCGTCTTTTCGAGCGAGCTGACCTCCGGCGCGACGGCCACAGCGGCGATGGCGGGCCGCTCTTCGCCTTCGTTGTACTGGCCGAAGTAGTGGCGCACGGCGACGGAGATCTTCTCCACTGTCTTTTCGCCGATGCCGGGGACCTCTTCGAGCTGTTCGGGGGTCATGTCGGCGAGTGCTTCGACCGTAGTGATGCCCGCGGCGATCAGCTTTTCGAGCACGTTTTCGCCAAGTTCCGAGACCTGTTCGATTGGAGTCGTCGGGCCGCCGGACATGGCCTGCATCTGCTGCTCGACCTCCTGGCGCTTCTCTTCCTCGCTCTTGATGTCGATCTTCCAGCCGAGCAGTTTGGCGGCGAGCCGAACGTTCTGGCCCTTCTTGCCAATGGCGAGCGAAAGTTGCGTGTCGTCCACGATGACCTCAAGCTGCTTTTCCGTGAGGTCTGTGATCGAAACGCGCGAGACCTTCGCGGGCTGGAGCGCCTTTTCCGCAAAGGTCGTGATCTCGTCGGAGAATTCGATGATGTCGATCTTTTCGCCGCGCAGCTCGCGGATGATTGATTGCACGCGCATGCCCTTCATGCCGACGCAGGCGCCGACGGGGTCCACGTCCTTGTCGCGGCTCTGGACGGCGATTTTGGTGCGCTCGCCCGCCTCGCGCGCGATGGCCTTGATGCTGACGGTGCCGTCGTAGATTTCGGGAACTTCGGACTGGAAGAGGTTCTGCACCAGTGCGGGAGCGGCGCGCGAGACGATGACCTGCGGGCCTTTCGCGGCGCGGTCAACGCGGAGCAGGACGACGCGGACGCGCTCGCCAACGGCGAACTGTTCCAGCCGCGACTGCTCGCGCTTGGGCATCCGGGCCTCTGCCTTGCCCAGATCGAAGATGACGTCCATAGGTTCGAGGCGCTTGACGGTTGCGTTCAGGACTTCGCCCGCGCGGTGGTTGTACTCGTTGAAGACGGTATCGCGCTCAGCCTCGCGGACCTTCTGGAAGATGACCTGTTTGGCCATCTGGGCAGCAATGCGGCCTAGCGGCGTGGTGTCTTTATAGAAGCGCAGCTCGCCGCCGACCTCGACCTCGGGGGCAAGCTCGCGGGCCTGGTCAAGCGTCATCTGGTTGATGCCGTCCTCGACCTGCTCGGGCGACTCGACGACGGTCTTGAAGACATAGGCGCGGATCTCGCCGGTCTCGCGGTCCATCTCGGCGCGCATGTTCTCCTGTGTCTTGTAGTACTTGCGGGTAGCGAGCGCAATGGCGTCCTCAACGGCGCCCACAACTACGTCGGGTTCGATGCCCTTGTCCCGGCTCAGCAATTCGATGGATTGATATAACGCGCTTGCCATTGCTCTTGTTCCTCTTGATTCAATTCGCCGGGGCGTTCCCGGC
Source organism: Edaphobacter sp. (assembly GCF_035763405.1). Lineage (NCBI taxonomy): Bacteria > Pseudomonadati > Acidobacteriota > Terriglobia > Terriglobales > Acidobacteriaceae > Edaphobacter > Edaphobacter sp. The sequence goes on along the minus strand of NZ_DASUBE010000082.1, from coordinate 27,008 downwards.
GGTGTTTCCTGATCTTCGTGCAATGCTCTTTGTGATGCATTTCGCGGAGGATTGATTTGAATCCCCGCTTAAATCTCTGCAACCAGATTTGCCTTTTCGACGTTCGACAGGGCGATGTCTACGGTCTGCTCTGTCTGATTCTTTTTTGCCTTCCCCTTCTGTTTGATGGCGGAAAGGTCAAGCGTCAGGGTGTTGTCCCGGAACTTCGTCAGGCGGCCCTGCCAGTGGCGATTGTTGCTGACTGGGCTAAAGGTCTGAAGTTTGACCAGGCTGCCAGTAAAGCGGGCGAAGTCCTCCGGTTTGTGCAGCTTGCGTTCAAGGCCCGGCGAGGAGACTTCGAGCGTGTACTCGGCCGAGCCTGGGATGAGGTCTTCGACGTCGAGCACGGTGCCGAGATCCTGGGCAAAGCGGGCACAGTCCTCGTGGGTGACGCCGGAGAGCTGCTCGACCGGGACGCCCGAGGGCAAGGCGTTTTCTCCTTCGCTGGCGGCTCCTGTTGCTGCCAGCTTGGCGCGCTCGGCGGCGTCTTTTTCGATGAAGACGCGCAGGGCGCGATGCTTCGCTCCGCCCTGGAACTCGATGTCCACGAGGTCGAGGTGGTGCGAGCGCGCGATACGCTCTGCGGTGGCCCGGATTGTGTCTAACTCAAATGCCATTCAAGTCTAAGTGATGCATTTTGCAGCGGTTTTTGGAGCAAATAAAAAGTGGGCTGTGGCCCACTCATCTCCTCCGCCAATCGCCGGTGCGTTCACGGCTCCTGCCTCGGCGAAACAAAATCGTCTGCTTCTTTATGATACATCTAGATTTTCGGGATTTCAATGCCTGGATAGGGGCTCAGTCGTGAAGTTCTTCATAACTGGACGGATGAAGCGCGGTTCGTATCTTTTGGCTACGGCTGTGATCGTCGGCCTGATGAGCATGACTCGAGCCTACGGTCAGAGCAAGCCGGATCGATTGACGTTTGACGTGGCGGCCATCAGGCGCTCCGACCCGAATATGCGTAACGGGTACATCAAGGCGATGCCGGGAGGCAACGGCTACCTGGCGCAGAACGTCCCGGTCAAGTTGATGATCAGCCTGATGTACAAAGTTCCCATGCGCCGGATCAAGGGTGCGCCGGACTGGCTTGCGACCGACGGCTACGATGTCGAGGCCAAGGCGGACCATCCCTACAGCATTGACGATTTACAGGTGATGTTTCAGAACCTGCTGGCGGACCGGTTCAACCTGAAGTTCCACAAAGAGATCAAAGAAGGTCCCGTTTACGCCCTGATGGTGGATCAATCGGGCTTGAAGATGAAGGTCGATGAGAGCAAGCAGGATTTCAGCATTCCGATGAACGACAACGCGGATGGCGTCACCGTCGGCAAGAGGGTCAACATGCGGTACTTTTGCTGGTGGCTGGAGCGCGTCCTCCACCAGGATGAGCGCCCGGTAATCGACAAAACCGGGCTGACCGGGAACTACGACTTCACGCTGTCGTATGCTCCGGTCTTGCCGCCCAACGTCTCGCCGGAGAAGTTTCCTGCGGGGCTGCTCGATCGCCCGTCGATCTTTGATGCTCTGAAGCACCAGCTTGGCTTGAGGCTGGAGGCAGGGCGGGGGCCGGTGGTGTATTACGTCATCGACCATGTCGAACGGCCTTCGGCTAACTAGTGTTTTCAGGGATTGCGGCAAAACGAGGGTGGCGGAAAAAGATGCTGGCCACCCGCCCATTCAAGTCTAAGTGATGTGTTTTGAGGCGCTTTTGGGGGTAAATCAAAAGTGGGCTGTGGCCCACTCATCTCCTCCGCCAATCGCCGGTTCGTTCACGGCGCGTGCCTCGGCGGACAAAATCGCTGCACTTCCTATGTCACATCCGGGGCGGAGGATTTCAATGGGAGCTGGTGCGGTTACGGTCGAGTTTGAGCATAGTCATTGAAGTTCCAGCCTGCCGGACGGTTGCACGTGATGCTATCTGCGACATTGTGGCATTATGCTATCCAGCACCAGAGAAGTGAGCAAAAACGGCCATTTTCGCGGTAATGAAAGGAGGATACTACTCATACCGTCATATTGTGTATCTAAATCAGCATGACTTCAGGTGGCAACGTGAACAATGGGTCCCTTCATTTCAGGCCGCACGAGAGGAAGACCAGCTTTATGAACGATCTGGAAATGCTCCCATTCGATCCTGTGGCATTTCTCGCCAATGCTGGTGTGGGAAGAAGAGTCGTCCATTTGAAGGCACGGCAGACATTCTTCACTCAAGGATCTCTGGCAGACTGCGTGTTCTATATCCAGTCCGGACGGGCAAAACTCACAGTCGTTTCAAAGAGCGGTAAAGAAGCTACGATCACGCTGCTCGCCGCCGGCCAATTCACAGGCGAGGAGTCGATTGCCGGCCCGGCGGGATTTCACCTGGCGACGGCAACGGCCATCACTGCCTGCGTCGCGCTCAGAATAGAACGAGAGGCGATGATCCGGGTCCTCCACGAGGAGCACACGTTCTCCGACTTGTTTCTCAAGTTTCTGCTGGCCCGAGGCATGAGGACCCAGGCCGACCTGGTCGATCAGCTCTTCAATTCGAGCGAGAAACGTCTGGCCCGTATCCTGCTGCTCATGGCAGGGTTCGGAAAGCCCGGCGAGCCGGAGACCCTCATTCCGCATATCACGCAGGAGACACTGGCAGAGATGATCGGCACAACCAGGTCTCGCGTGAGCTTCTTCATGAATCGTTTCCGCAAGCTGGGCTTCATTGAATATAACGGCCGCATCCGGGTGCATAAGTCGCTCCTCAACGTTATCCTTCACGATCAACTGCCGGAGCACAACGCCGCAAGACCGGACCTGCCAAAGACCGCCTCCCCAAACGGCCTTCCTAAACACAAAAACGGCCCGCATGTGCAGTATTGAGCAGAAGCATTCACAGAACGATGCGATGCTTATCTTATTAGAACTCACATGCTACAGCTCGGAAGGTCTTCCCATGACTGATCTTAACCTGACAGTTCTGATTGCTGATGATGAGTCATTGATAAGAGAGCTGATGTCCCACATTCTGAGCGGCCTGGGATGTAGCGTCCGCTGCGCGGAAGACGGCGTTACAGCTTTGGCCCGGATCGGAGAAGCAAGACCTGATGTCTTGCTCTCCGATCTCAATATGCCGGGGATGTCAGGCTTTGAGCTGCTCTCTGAAGTTCGTTGTAATTTTCCTGAAATATATGCCATCGCGACAAGTGGGAGCTTTTCCGGAAGCGAAGTGCCGGAAGGTGTCGTGGCCGACGCCTTCTATGAGAAGGCTACCCGTTTGAATCTGTTGTTTCAGATTTTGGAGCGTGCAGTGCGATGGAAGCAGCATCCCAGTCGCCGTTTGAGCGTGGCGGCAGCCTATTCGATGGTACCGGTTCGGATCAAGGCTTCTGGAGCGGCAAAGACGGCGAATTACTCTTAAGAAACCTCTGATTAAATCTTCGTTTTGAAAGGGCGTGGCTTCAGCCACGCCATAACGTCCCTCAATTCAATGGGGCTTTAGAGGGTGCTGAAAAGTGTCTCGCCGGGAAGAAAGCGTACCTCAGCGGCTAAAGCCGCGTTGATTTTGCAGCGTGAGCGGCACGGCTGAAGCCGTGCCCTTAAGCAAAACTGACTTTTTCAGCACCCTCTTTAGCCCCGGAGGGAGTCTTCGCGGACTTAATCAGACCTTCCTTAAGGCAACTTCGGAGATGGAACAGAGAGCCTGGGAACAAGCAACCGAAGAGACGGGATGCAGGGGGTTCTTCGCTTCGCTCAGAATGGCAGAACCATAAAGGAATGGGAGAAATGATAAAGCAGCCTCTCAGAGGCGGAAGAGGCTGCGTGGGAACTCACCGCCATCGCATGAGACCGCACTCCAGTGGCTTTACAGGCTGCGGAAAGTCGTGGAAGGAGGCAAAGGCCTCAGGGCCAGAGCCCCACAGCAGATGGAGCAATCAGGCATTTAAGCAAAACGGACTTTCCGCAGTCTGCAAAGCCGCCCTTTTGAAATGGGGCCACTTGCACCAGAGGCTTCTCAGCCGACGGCCTCGGTGACTCTTGTAGCTTCCTTGCCTTCCAGAATCCTGCGATCGAAGGCCCGCTGCGAAACGGTAGAGGGTTTGCAGAAGTGCCTCCTTTCGTGTTCCAGAAGTTCCATCTCTGTTTCCGCGTTTGCAATGGTTGCGAAGCAGGTGAGGCAGATCGAGTCGAACGATCCATTGCGATTGCGCCGATGTGGGTAAAAGATGACTGGTTGAGAGAACATGTGCGTCGGCCTCCTTCTCGATATGTATTCAACGTACACGGCGCTTGCTCGCGATGATGTTCAATTTCGCACATTCTGTGTGCGTTTAGCTTGAGGATGTCGCGGCTTTGCGTGTGAAATGCGAGTAGGTCGCCCTTCCACTCTCCACGAGCCGTGACCCTTCGGGTGGGACACCCTTCGCGGTGAAGCTGCGGAGGATGGGGCGCCCGAGCGTCTGTGGCTGGTTGAAATGGGCACCGGCGCATTTGCTCTCCCGCGGGGCGGACTCTACAATCAATAAAATCCCTGCGACATGACGGCTTTTCCAAGCCTGGCCCGCTCGCCTGGAACGATAAAACATATGATCAGCTCTCCCGTACCCGAAGCCCTTACGTTTGATGACGTTATTCTTGTCCCGGCTTACAGCGATGTTGTTCCCACGCAGGTGAGCACACAGACGCGGCTGACGCGGAACATCACGCTGAATACTCCGCTGATGTCCGCAGCGATGGATACGGTTACGGAGTCGCGGCTGGCGATTGCCATGGCGCAGCAGGGCGGGCTGGGGGTCGTCCACCGCAACCTGTCGATCGAGCAGCAGGCCGGAGAGATCGACAAGGTGAAGCGGTCCGAGAGCGGGATGATTGTCGATCCTGTGACGATTGCGCCCGAGCAGTCCATTGCCGATGCCCTGGAGGTAATGCGGCGGTACAAGATCTCCGGCGTGCCGGTGACGAAGAACAAGAAGCTGGTCGGCATCCTGACCAACCGCGACCTGCGGTTTGTCTCGCGCACCGACCTGCCGATTGATTCGGTGATGACGAAGACGAATCTCATCACTGTTCCCGTCGGCACGACGCTCGAGCAGGCAGAGCAGATTCTGCACCAGCACCGCGTGGAGAAGCTGCTGGTCGTCAACGACGACTACGAGCTGAAGGGCCTCATCACCGTCAAGGACATTCAGAAGAAACTGAAGTATCCGAATGCGTCGAAGGACTCGCAAGGGCGGCTGCGCGTGGCGGGGGCGATTGGCGCGACCGGAGATTTTCTGGAGCGGGCTGCCGCGCTGGTGGCCGCGCGGGTCGATGCGCTGGCGATTGATTCGGCGCACGGGCACTCGTCGCGTGTGCTCGAAGCCGTGCGCGAGGTGAAGAAGAAATTTCCCGGCATTGACCTGCTGGCTGGAAATATCGCCACCTACGACGGCGCGATGGCCTTGATGGACGCGGGGGCGGATGCGATCAAGGTGGGGATTGGGCCGGGGTCGATCTGCACGACGCGCATGGTGACGGGCGCGGGGATGCCGCAGATTACGGCGATCTCCGAGGCGTACCGCGCTGCGGACGCGCGCGGCGTGCCGGTGATTGCCGACGGCGGCATCAAGTACTCGGGCGACGTGACGAAGGCGATTGCTGCGGGTGCGAGCGTGGTGATGATGGGGTCGCTGTTTGCCGGGGTGGATGAGTCGCCGGGCGAGACGATTCTGTATCAGGGGCGCAGCTTCAAGGCGTATCGCGGCATGGGGTCGCTCTCGGCGATGGCGCAGGGCTCCGGCGAGCGGTACTTCCAGGGCAAGGACGACATGGATGCGAGCACGGAGCGGCCTTCGCTAACCGCGCGCGAGACGGCCTCGTCGAACCGGCTGGCGAAGTTCGTGCCCGAGGGCATCGAGGGCAGGGTGCCGCATCGCGGACCGCTTGAGGGCATGGTGTACCAGCTTGTCGGCGGGCTGCGGTCGGGCATGGGGTATCTGGGCTGCTCGTCGATCGAGGAGCTGCAGAAGAAGGCGCGATTCATCCGCATCTCGAACGCCGGCCTGCGTGAGAGCCACGTGCACGATGTCATCATCACGCGCGAGGCCCCGAATTATCACGTCGAGTAAGGCCGGTCATGCCTTCGATGCTTTACGGAGAGCGGCGGTTCTGCGCCTGGTGCACCCGGAGCGGAACCAGGCGTCGTGCTCCGCTGCATTACAACGTGGGGGCGGGCGCAACGGAAGACGAATAGACAGGTGTCTCTCCACTCCGCACTGCACGCTCCGAGCCGGATAACGTGGCTCAGGGTTGGGTCTTGTCGAGCACCATGGCGTCGAAGCGGTGGCGGGTGAAGAAGCCGATGTCTTCGTAGAGCCGGACGGCCTGGTGGTTGGCTTCGGTGACGGTCAGGGTGATGGCCTCAAAGCCTGAGTGCGAGAGGTGGTCGATGGCGTGGCGGAGCAGGAAGCTGCCGAGACTGGCTCCACGATAGGGCGGGGCCACGCAGAGCTGTGTGATGTGGGCGACGTCCGGCGCGACGCGCGAGCAGAGCACCATGCCGACCAGCGCCGAGGTGCGCGTGTCGCGCAGCACCCAGGACTCGGTGGCGTCGAAGACGCCGCAGCCGGGGAAGCGGACGATATTGTGCAGAAAGCGCAACGAGCCGTGCAGCGAGCAGTACTGGTCGTTGATGAGCGCGTCGATGTGGTTGGTGTAGGACTCGTGAATCAGCTCCGCGGCCTGCTGATAGTAGGCGGGCGACCAGGGACAAAGCTCGATGTTTGTGGGCAGGTTGTGCGGCAGCGTAGTGCCGGTGGGACTGAAGAACGGCCCGGCAGTGGGCGGGAGATGAAACTCCATGAAGAGGCGCGGGTGGAGTTGGAAGCCGTACTCAAGGAAGACGGCTTCGATGGAGCCTGCGTCGTAGAGCAGAAGCTGCGATTCGATACGCAGCGTGCCGGGCGAGTTGAGCAGCAGCTCCAGCATGTGCCGCAGCAGCGTCTGGGTAATGCGGAGAACCTCATCGGGATCTGAGGCGATAGCGAAGGCGTCGCCGATGACGGCTTTCTGGCCCTCGTAGACGCAGAAGGTGAAGCCGGCGACGCGGCCGCGGTCGAGTGCGACGAAGCCCGGCAGGATGCGCGAGTCGAGGTATTGGAGCAGAAGCTCGGTCGAGTTCTGGTAGTTCCAGCGCAGGCGCTGCTCCCAGACGTGGGCCTCGGTCTCGAGCAGGCTGCGCATCTGGCGCGCGGCAAAGTGCCGGAGGTCGAGAATCTCGAGTTGGGTGGCGATGGCCATTCCGGGTATTGGATGAGCTTATAGGAACAGGGCGCGGATGGGGGAGTGGGATTGTGGGTTCTTCGATACGGTCTAGGGGCGGGCGTCTACCTTGTAGACGGCGAGGCCCTGGGTTGAATAGAGGAAGAGGGGCTTGTAGACGCGGCCGCTCAGGAGCGTGTCGAGCTGGGTAGCGTCGGCGGTGCGGACGACGAGGATGTGTTCCCCGTCAGGGATGCCTTGAGCGTAGTGGAGCGTGGGCCGGTTGCGATAGAAGGCGAGGCCGTAGTCGATGTCGCGGGAGACATCGCTGGTGGTGGCGAGGAGTTTAATGCCGGGTGCCTGGCGCTGAATCTCGCGGGCCAGCGGACGGGCCGAGTAGGTAAGGTCGAGTTCTCGTCCGTGAAAGCCGAGCAGGAAGATGAGGATGGCGAAGACGGGGATGAGGGTCGCGTTGGTGAGTTGGGCCGGGCCCCAGCGGCGCGTGATGAGCAGAACGATTGCGGCAAGAAGGATGGCGGAGATGGCGGCCACGATCAACCATCCGGTCGAGGGAACAAAGGTGTCGTACTGCATGTGCTGGGGTGCGAGCACGAGCACGAAGATGAGGACTGCACAGGCGGCGGCGTGGGCCCAGAGCAGCCAGCGCGGCATGACCTTGCCGCGGAGGCGGAAAAGATAATCGGCGGCGAGGATGGTCAGGGGCGGGATCGAGGGCAGGATGTAGCCGGGGAGCTTCGATCCGGAGAAAGAGAAGAAGATGATGGGGAAGAGTGCCCAGAGAACGAGGAACTCGGGGAAGGCGTCGCCTGCGCGTGTGTGGCCGAGGTAGCGGGAGGGATTGTGCCGGACCTTCCACTCGGCAATGGAGACGTCGATCGAATCGATGAGGGCGCGGAAGGCGACGACAGTCCACGGCATCAGTGCGAGTACCAGGACGATGAGGTAGTACCAGGGAGCCTGATGGTGCTGATAGCGATTGGTGGCAAAGCGTTCGAGGTTGTGCTGGAGGAAGAACTCTTTGACGAAGGTCGGGTTCCGGCGCTGGACCTCGATGTACCAGGGCAGCACCATGATGAAGTAGAGCGCAAGGCCCGGCAGCCAGATGGTGCGGCGCAACAGCGACCACTCGCGGCGCAGACCGGCGAAGAGCACGATGATGCAGATGGCAAGAAACGGAGCAACGGGACCTTTGGCCAGCGTGGCGGCAGCTCCGAAGAAGTAGAGGTCGAAGAGCCAGAACTTCTTGTCGGTCTCGTACCAGGCATACCAGCCGAGCATTCCTATACAGAAGGGCGCGGCGAGCTGCATGTCGGTGGAGGCTCCGCGCGCGAAGCTGAAGATGCCGACCGAGGCGGCAGTCATGAGCGCGGCGTCGAGGTGCCCTCCAGGCCGGAAGCGCCTCATGTGCAGGTAAATCAGGACAATGAGTGCAAAGGCTCCGGAGGAGGACGGCAGACGCGCGGACCAGTCGGAGACGCCGAACTCCTTGAAGAAGCTCATGGCCCGCCAATAGTAAAGGGCGGGCTTTTCCAGCCAGGGCTTGCCGTAGAGAACGGGCGTAATGGTTCCGCCGACGAGGCAGTGGTAGGAGTTGCGGATCGCTTCGACGGAGAGCGAGCGGGGGACGATTTTAGCGTCTGCGGCGTGGCATGCCTCGTTGTGCACGGCGAGCATTTCGCGGGCGACCTGGGCGTAACGGGGCTCGTCTGCACCGACCAGGCCGAGCTGGTCGCCGCCGAAGAACGGGACCAGGCCGTAGAGCAGCAGGAATCCAGAGACGGCGCAGAGGATGAGGCACTCGCGGATGGTGATGGCGTCGGGCAGCTTGGTGATCTGGCGAAACCAGGTCTGGAGCGCGCTGGAGGTCCCTGCGCCGCTGCCGGCGGTCTGTTGCATCTTGTTCATGCGGTCAAGCGTTTGAATGAAGAACGCGGCACGGCGACCGGACGGCAGTTCTCCCCTTGACAAGGCTATCAGAGTCCGGTGCGGAGCTGGGCCAGGATGCGCTCGGTGGCGGCGTCGAGCGGGCCGTCGAGGGTGCATCCGCTGGCGCTGCGGTGGCCGCCGCCGCCGAAGTGCTCGGCGATGCGGGCGACGTCGAGCTTGCCTTTGCTGCGGATGCTGAGGCGGAACTGGCTGGCGTCGCGGACCTCGCGGAGGAAGACGGCGGACTCGATGCCGTCGATGCTGATGAGGTAGTTGACGACGCCTTCGCAGTCCTCGGCTTCAGCGCCGACGCGGTCCATCTCCTCGCTGGTGATCCAGGTCCAGGCGAGCGGGCCGTCGCACTGGAGGTTCGAGAGCGCCGCGCCGAGGAGTCGGATCTTGCTGGCCGGGTTGGAGAAGTAGACATCGCGGGCGATCTGGGCAGGGCTTGCACCGTGGCTGGCGAGGTCATGAACGAGAGCGAAGGTGTCGGCGTCGGTGCTGGAGTAGGTGAAGGAGCCGGTGTCGGAGAGGATGGCGGCGTAGAGACAGGTGGCCATCGAGGGGGTGATCTCGACGTTTGCGCGGCGGGCCAGGCGGTAGATCATAGCGGCGACGGCGCAGGCGTTTTCGTCGATCCAGTTGAGGTAGCCGAAGTGGCGGCCGCTGGCGTGGTGGTCGATGTTGATGAGCGGGTGGCGGTCGAGACCCTTGAGGCCGGTGCGGGCGGCCCCGTCGCACTCGAGCACAATGACAGGCGTCTGCGTGTCAGGTTCCACCTCGTCCACCGAGGAGCAGTAGCGGATGCGGTCGAGGCCGGGCAGGGTGCGGTAGATGAAGGGCACCGGGTCGGCGAGGAGGACGTCAGCGTGGCAGCCAAGCTGTTCGAGGAGTTCGGCGAGGGCGAGGACGGAGCCGACCGCGTCGCCGTCGGGTCGCGAGTGCGAGGTGATGAGAAAGCGTCTGTGCGAGCGGAACTCGGCTATCAACGCGTCGATCTGGTCGTCATGCTTCATGATTTGGCTGATGCCGGCTCAGACGGCTGCCGTGAGGGCAGCTTCTGCTCGCGTTTGCGGATGCGGCTGAGCAGCTCGTCCATGCGTCCGGTCATCTTTTGGGAACGGTCGATGGCGAAGCTCAGCTCGGGGACGTGGCGGACGCCCATGCGCTCGCGGAGCTGGGAGCGGATGTAGCCGCGGGCGGCGGTGAGGGCTTCGAGGGTCGAGGCTTCGTCTTCCTCGCTGCCCTGGACGGCGACGAAGATGCGGGCGGACTTGCCGCCGGGTGCCAGGACGACGTCGGTGACGTGGCTGGAGGCGATGCGCGGGTCGGAGAGTTCTCCTTCGAGCATGGCTCCAATCTCGTCGGAGAAGGTGTTGGCGACCCGGTTGCGATGGTGGGCTCTGGCGCGTTGTTCAGGCATAAGGGTCTTCGCCGCGAGGCGAACTACAGAGAATACCAGAGATGCGGCGTTCTACCTAGTGTCGGGTCCTGGCAGAGCAGGGATTGCTGGCGTGTTGGTGGTACCCCCTCCCCCTACTTATTATGCAAAGTCCTTCAAACATTGGACTTAGGTCCGGACCTGGCTCTGGAGCGCCTGTAAAGTATTGATTTCAGGTGTAAATTTCGCTAAAGTCCTTGATCTACAGGGGTTATGGGTGGCGACCTGTTCGCGCCTGATTTTTCTCTCTGCTTCTATTTTATCGGGTGTTGCAGAACTAAACCGCCAAAGCTATTGGCTTTGAATGGAATAGGTTGGGTGGTTTTGGGGGTTGACATGTGTGGCTGGTTGGGGGAATACGGGGGTCTCTCCACTGCGGCGGCAAAAAGCGCCGCCTCCGGTCGAGATGACGTGTGTTTGGTGGTGACGTTGGGCCCCACCTTAGCGACGATGAAACTGTCGCGAAGATGGGGCACCCGTGAAACGCGGATTCCCTTCGGGAATGACAACAAAAGGTGGGGCGCCCGTGAGACGCAGATTCCCTTCGGGAATGACGACAAAAAGTGGGCACTCTGGGGTCAGGCGTTGTCGGGGAGGATCTCGGCCCAGGAGTCGGTGATCTCGGCGCTGAGGGAGGCGGCGTAGCTTTGGGCGGCTTTGTCGATCTGCTCGATCTGGCCGGTGAGATAGGGTGTGGAGGAGGAGATGGCGACGATGCCGAGGGTGGCGCGGTTCCAGACGATGCCGTCGTCCATCTCTGCGATGGAGAGGTTGAAGCTGTGGCGGAGCTTGTCCTTGAGGGAGCGGACAACCTGGCGGCGGTCCTTGAGGGACTGGGCGTGAGGGATTTCGATTTCGAGGGTAAGGCGGGCGATGGGCATTGGGTTGGAACTATTATCCGCCGGAGCGGAGATAATGGGGCCGAGAGATTTTCGAAGCAGGCAGGTTTTCCATATCAAGCGAGGGTTGATGCGGCGTCTTCAAGGATTGTTGATTGGCTTTCTCTTCTATACGAGTGTGGTTGTGGCGCAATCACTGGAGATTACGCCGGCCCGTGTGATGGCGGACGAGGCGGCCACGATCCGAGTGACCGGGCTTGCACCACAGGAGCATATTGTCATTCAGGCAGAGTTGACCGACGGCGGCGGCCAGCCGTGGGCTTCGCGGGCGGAGTTTGCAGCAGATGCAAGCGGTGTGGTGGACGCGACGAAGCAGGCTCCGGTGAAGGGGTCGTATGACGGTGTCTCCGCCATGGGGCTGGTTTGGGCCATGATGCCTGCGACGAAAAACGTGCAGATCTATCAACCGCCTCATCAGCTTGGTGTCCAGGCGATCGACTTTCGCGTGATGGCGGATGGGAAGCAGATCGCCAATGGGCAACTGGAGCAGATGGCTCTTCGGGATGGAGTGAAGCAGATACGGCTGACGGGCGCGCTGCATGGCGTGTTCCTGGTTCCCGATGCAGAGGGTAAGCATCCGGGAGTCCTGATGGTTGGAGGCTCGGAGGGCGGCGTGCCGGTGCGAAAGGCTGCGTGGCTGGCTTCGCATGGGTATGCGGTTCTGGCCCTGGCCTATTTCCGGTACGACGACCTGCCGCGTGAACTGGAGAATATTCCGTTGGAGTATTTTGGCGAGGCGCTGAGCTGGATCATGCAGCGTCCGGAGGTGGAAGCGAATGAGCTTGCGGTAGTAGGTACTTCGCGTGGCGGCGAGTTGGCGTTGCAGTTGGGGTCGATGTATCCGCAGGTGCGGGCTGTGGTGGCTTATGTTCCTGCGAATGTGCGATATCCAGCGTGCTGCAATCGCATGCGAGGCGCGGCATGGACCTGGAAGGGGCAGCCTGTTGCCTACGTTCTGCCGCGCTTCAAGGGAGATGCCGCTCTGGCGGCCGCGGCGACGATCCGGGTGGAACAGACACATGGACCGATCCTGGTGATCTCGGGCGGATCGGATGGTGTCTGGGATTCGCGGTCGATGGCGGATGCGGTCGTGCACCGGCTACAGGAGGCGCATTTTGCTTATCCATACGAGCATCTGAACTATCCTCACGCAGGACATCGAGCCGGGTCGCCGGAGATCATTCCGGCATGGAGCGGGGCGATAAGTCATCCGGTGAGCGGTGAGGAGATGAACTTGGGCGGGACGGCGAAAGGCAACGCAGAGTCCACGCTGGATGCGGGGCCGAAGGTGCTGGAGTTTCTTGAGCGGAGTTTTGCAGCGAGCGCTGCGCGGTAGTGGCGCTCCCTTCGTCTGCGCCGTATGGCAGCATTAGAACGGGCTTATAGAGGTGCTGAAAAGTGCGGCCGCTCCAGAAACATTCCCTCAGTGGCTGAAGAGGGTGCTGAAAAAGTCATTGGCGAAGAGAAAGGCGTACCTCAGCGGCTAAAGCCGCGTTGATTTTGCAGCGTTAGCGGCACGGCTGAAGCCGTGCCCTTAAGCAAAACTGACTTTTTCAGCACCCTCTTTCAGCCCTTTCACGTTCTGCCACCGTGAACCTAGGCCTTCGGCCCAGGCTGGTATGCTGTCGGGCCTTTGGGCCTTGACTGGGTGGTTTCGGCGATGATCGTTTCTGCAACGGAAGTTTCTGGTGCAGCAGTTCTCGTGATGGGAGCCTCGGCGGCGGTGGTCTCTGGCGCGGTGGTTTCCGTGATGGAGAGGGAGATGCCGATGACTTCGCCGGTCTCGTCGGGGGCGGGTTGGACACGGCCGGGCCGTCCCGCTTCGACGAAGCAGAGGGAGACGCCGACGACTTCATTTGCTTCGTCGAGCGCGGGCTGGAACGAGACGAGGAAGGTCGTTTCCTGGTTGGTGTCCAGCGGATTGGGATGGTAGCTTTCGATACCGGTCAGAGCTTCTCCGGCGAGCGCGCGGTGGAGGTGGGGCTCAAACTCGGGGAACCATCCGGGGAGGACGTCGGCGATGGCTCGCCCGAGATGGCTGGCGACGGGAAGATTGTCCATGGCGGCGAGTCGCTTGTTGACGCTGATGAAGCGAAGATTGCGATCGAGAAACCCGAGGCCGACCGGAGCGCCGTCGTAGATGGCGTGGAGCTGCGCCAGACGTTGTGTGGGGAATGCCTCCAGACGCAGCGGCATGGTGCCTTCGATGGTGGCCGTGCGCAGTACGCGGGGAGGAAAGATGGTGCGGATGGTGAGGATCTCGTAGAGGCTTTCGGGAGGGACGGGTCGTCCGTAGAGAAAGCCCTGGCCGCGCTCGCAGCCGAGCCAGAGCAGCATGTCGGCGTGAGTGGCGCTCTCGACGCCTTCGGCGACGGTGACGAGGCCGAGGCTGTTGCCGAGGCCGATGACGGCGGCGGCGATCTTGCGGCTCTCGCGGGTGTGGGTCATGGAGCGGACGAAGCTGGCGTCGATTTTGATCTCGTCGAAGGGCAGGGCCTGGAGGTGGCGAAGGCTGGAGTAGCCGGTACCGAAGTCGTCGAGGGCGAGGCGAGAGCCTTGATCTTTGAGCTCGTTGGCGATCAGGTAGGCGTGCTCGGTGTCGCCGACGAGCGCGTTTTCGGTGATTTCGAGGATGAGGCGGCTGAGGGGAAAGCCGGCCTCGTCGGTTGCCTGGCGGATGTGGCGGGGCAGCGTGCGGTCGGTGAGCTGGGTGAGGGAGATGTTGATGGAAAGGGTGAGGTGCGGCGAGATGCGAGCGGCGGCAGCCAGCGTGGAGCGGAGAAGATTCGCCAGCAGCAGGCCGTTCAAGCCAGCCCTTTCCGCGACAGGGATGAAGAAGTCGGGGGCGATGAGGCCGCGCTCGGGGTGTTTCCAGCGAGCGAGGACCTCGAAACCGGTGAGCAGGCTGGAGCGCAGTTCAACGATCGGCTGGAAGTAGGGAACGATCTCATCCGACTCAATCGCTCGGCGCAGCTCGGTTTCGTTGGGGGAAGTCATACAGGAAGCAAGCGGCCGCTCCTATGACAGTTTGAGCAGAGATATTAGCCGTTTTATGGAGGGGCGGCAAGAGCGATTTACGCGGCGGCCGTCCGTGCCGCCGCTCTGATACGGTGGAACGATGAGTGCTTTTGTAAAGACAGAGGATGCGCGAACGATTGCGCCTGAAGAGGGAATGCAGCGGCAGGTGCTGGCGCATAACGATCAGTTGATGCTGATTCGGCATTATTTTGAGAAGGGTTGGGTGGGGACGCGGCATAGCCATCCGCACCACCAGTTGGTGTATGTGGTGAGCGGCGCGATTCGGGCGGAGATGGCGGGCCGCGTGGTGGAGGCGCGCGCGGGGGACAGCTTTGTGGTGGATGGAGGTGTCGAACACCAGGCTACGGCTCTGGAGGCCAGCGAGGTGCTCGACGTGTTTACGCCGGTGCGCGAGGATTATCGGGAGCTGGTTGGATGATGAAGGAGCGTGCCTCAGGGGATGAGGCTGCTCCCTGTGGTTGCGTTTGGCGTGTGGGCTGGCGTTCAGAGATTTGTGGGTGTGTGAGGAAATACTGGGGTCTCTCCACTGTGGCGGCAAAAGCGCCGCCTTCGGTCGAGATGACGTGGTGGCGGGACGTTGGCATCTGTGCGCGGTACGGGAAAGCAGAAGCAGATTCCTTCCCCTTCGGCTTCGCTCCGGGTGCGGAATGGAAGTGCTGAGCCGGAGGGTCGGGTTATTTTCCATATAAAATTTTCATTTCACTGTTGACAATGACAGTCTGCGCAGATTAGAAAGCTGGTTGCGGCAAACTTTGCTTTCCGCATCGAGACCAAACGAAGGATGGGACCAATCGAGATGGATGGATTCAGGATCAGCCGCAGGAATATGTTGCTGGGAACGGGCGCGTCGCTGGCTTCGCTGGCGGTGAGCGGGAGCGCCGAGGCCGCGATGAAGGTCGCGGCAGGGGCGCAGGATGCGGCGAGCACGCAGCCGACGCCGGACCAGGTGCGTCGCATGGCATGGTGGCACGCGGCGAAGTTCGGAATGTTTATCCACTTCGGCTGCTACAGCCAGCACGCGCGGCATGAGTGGGCGATGGAGGACGAGGCGATTCCGCTGGTGGACTATCAGAAGTTCTCCGGCGAGTTTCATCCGAAGCCGGGCTCGCAACGCGCGTGGGCGAAGCTGGCCAAGGCCGCGGGCATGAAGTACATGGTGATGACGACCAAGCACCATGAGGGCTTTTGCAACTGGGACACGAAGCTGACCGACTACAACGCGGTGAAGCAGGGGCCGAAGCAGGACCTGGTGCGCGAGTATGTGGAGGCGGCGCGGGCCGAGGGCTTGCGCGTGGGCTTTTATTACTCGCTGATGGACTGGCACCATCCGGATGGCGCGCGGTGCGCGACGGATGAAGATGCGCGCAAGCGGTTTGTGGAGTACACGCATGGACTGATCCGCGAGCTGATGACCAACTACGGCAAGATCGACGTGTTGTGGTACGACGTGGCGTGGCCGCTTGATGCGGCGGGTTGGGAGTCGGAGCGGATGAACAAGATGGTGTTCGAGCTGCAACCGGACATCATTGTGAACAATCGCAATAAGCTGCCGGGGGATTTTTCGACGCCCGAGCAGAAGATCGTTGCCGAGACCGGCGGGCGTGCGTGGGAGAGCTGCATGACGCTGAACGATAGCTGGGGCTATCAGCGGGCGGACGATAACTGGAAGTCGGCGAAGACGATTATTCGCAACCTGATTTCGTGTACGCGCGATGGCGGGAACTATCTGCTGAACATCGGGCCGAAAGGTGATGGGTCGGTGCCGGAGGAGTCGGTGCGCGTGTTGACCGAGGTGGGCAAGTGGATGGAGACGAATGGCGACTCGGTGCGCAACTCGGACCTGTGCCAGCCGCGGCGGTCCACCTACGCGAGCTTTACGCGGGTCGGCAACACGCTGTATATGCACGTTCACTTCTGGCCGGGTGGGGATGTGGCGATCTCCGGGCTGCAGACGAAGGTGAAGTCGGCGAAGCTGCTGAAGACCGGGCAGAGCGTGAACGTCGAACAGGACCCGTACCGCGTTCATCTGGTTGGGTTGCCGATGGAGGCGCCGGATTCGCCGGTGACGACGATTGCGATTGAGTGCGAGTCGGAGCCGCGGCAGGATACGGACTTCGTGCGCAAGAACAAGCCGCGCGGCGGTGTGGGGATTGAGTTGTAGGGCCTGGGGCCACGTTTGGTCCAGCTACTGGCAAGATGCGGGGGTTCTTCGCTTCGCTCAGAATGACGGCTCTTACCTGGAGCAACAGGGAAACAGATTGAATGAGGTCTTCCAGAGACCCCGCCGGGGATGGACTACGGCGGGGTTTATTTTTGTGCTTTGGCGCGGGGCTTTTTGGGAAGCACGGGATTGACCAGCGGCGGCAGCGCGCCGAGCGCCTCGGAGATCTGGCGGCTCGACTTACGCAGCGCGGCGATGATCTCCGTCATACTGAGCGGGTCTTCGAGGCGTTTGACGTAGGGGATGGTGAGGCCGGCGACGGCGTTGCCCTGCGAATTGATGACCGGGAAGCTGATGTTGACGACGCCGGAGACCTCGTAGCTGGCGCGTCGCTCGTAGCCGCGCGCACGGATTTTTGCGAGGTGCTCGTCGAGATCGGCGGGCTTTTTCTTTTTGGTTTCGCGCGCCCACTCGTCGATGGCGCGCTCGCAGGCGTCCGCTGTCTGGTGGGCGAGGATGACGTGGCCGGTGGCGGCGTGCATGAGGTCCACCTTGGAGCCGACCTTGACGTAGAAGCCGGTGGATTCGGGCGAATCGACCTGCGCGAGGATGACGACGTGGCCGCCGTCGAGGACGCCGAGATGGCAGGACTGGCGCAGCTCGTGCGCGAGCGTGTGCATGATGGGCAGCGCCTCGGTGACGACGCGCTTGGTGGGCGGGTGCTCCTGCGCGAGGCGGAAGAGTCGGAGCGTGAGATGGTATCGCTCCTTGTTGGCCGATTGCGCGAGGTAGCCGCGTTGTTCGAGACAAAGCAACATGCGGAAGATCTCGGATACGGTGCGGTTGAGGCTGCGCGCGACCTCGCTGACGGTAAGGCCCGCCGGGGTGCCGGCGAAGAGCTCCAGAATGTCCAGACCTTTTTCGAGGGCGGGAGTCGGGTAGTAGCGTTTGGTTTCACCTTTAGCCATGGGCATTCCTGAACAGTAAAGTGTCGTAACAACAGTACCAAATGCAGCTTTCGATGTGCTGAAGATTCAGGCGCGACGCGGTGTAACTTTGCGGATTCGCCTACTGGCCGGGAAGTTTGTAGGGGATGGCGAAGCGTCCGATCTGCACGATCTGGCGGTCAGAGGGCGGCCAGAGGCGGAAGGACTCGACCCGCGAGCCGGTGGGGAGCCGGTGCGCGACGACATCGCCGAGCTCGGTGCCGGTGGCGGCGTCGTAGAACTTGACCATCAGGGAGTCCTGATCGCGCTGCCAGCCGAAGACGTAGGCGCCGGGTGCGAGCCGGACGTTGCCGATGGTGATGGGCGCCTGCACGAGGACGTAATGCGAGTATTTGCCGTCGGCCGAGTATCCGGCGGTGATGAGCACGACGCCGGCGATGAGCTTGCCGTGCGAGTCGATGATGCCGGAGGCGGTGCGCATCTCGGTTTCGATGCGCTCTTTGACGACCTGTGCGCGGTCAGGCAGGGCAGCGGCGAGTTCGGACGGGGTCGCGGCGCGCCAGGTGGATTTGGCCGGCGCGGCGGGCGCGGTGGCAAGTGAGAGCGGAAGGAGAAGGCAGAGCAGGAGGAGTCGTCGCATGGGCCCGTCTTATGTGGTGTCAGGTGAGATGTACGATGCCGCGTTGGAGGGCAGCGGTTGCAGCCTGGGTGCGGTCGGTGACGCCGAGTTTGCCAAGCAGATTGTTGATGTGGGTTTTGACGGTGGCCTCGCTGATGTTGAGGTCGGAGGCGATCTCCTTGTTGGTGCGGCCGCGGACGATGCGCTCGAGGACGGCCAGCTCGCGTCCGGTGAGGGCCTGGCCGCTCATGCGCTCGGCGAGCTTTTCCGCGATGGCCGGGGCGATGCGCGTCTTACCGCTGTGTACGGCCTGGATAGCGGAGGTCAGCTCCTCGACGGTCATGCCCTTGAGCAGATAGGCTTTTGCGCCTGCCTGGAGCGCGCGGTAGATGTCCTCGTCGCCGTCGAAGGTGGTGAGGACGATGAAGCGGGCGGCGGGCGATTCGGCGCGGATGCGGAGGATGGCATCGACGCCGCCGAGCCTGGGCAGTTGCAGGTCCATGAGGGTGATGTCGGGCTGGAGCTTACGGTGGAGTTCGACGGCTTGCAGGCCATCGCTGGCCTCGCCTGCGACTTCGATCCCGGGCATGATGTTGAGCAGCGCAATCAGGCCCTGGCGCACGACGTGGTGGTCATCGACGACCAGCAGGCGGATGGGATTCCCCATGTCTTCTATTTCCTTTCTCGGCGGCGATGGGTACGTCGAGCGTGATGGCGGTGCCTTGTCCGGGGGTGCTGGCGACTTCGAGATGCGCGCCAATCTGGGCGGCGCGCTCGCGCATTCCCTGGAGTCCGAAGTGGCCGTTGGCCGGGAGCGAATCGGCGGTGGCCTCGAAGCCGCGTCCGTTGTCGGTAACGGTTAATGCCAGATGCTTTGAATGATAGCGCAGGTCCATGGCGGCGCGCGTGGCCTGAGCGTGGCGGGCGACGTTAGCGAGCGACTCCTGCGCGATGCGGAGTACTTCGGTTTCGACGGCGGGGGCGAGCGGGCGATAAGTTCCGCCGATGGTGAGGTCAACGTGAAGCTCGGCTGAGCCGGTCTGCTCAACCAGGTGCGTGAGGCGCGAGGGCAGGGTGTCGTGGGCGGTGATGGCACGGAGGTCCCAAATGCTGCGGCGGGCTTCGGCGAGTCCTTCGCGGACGTAGGTACGGGTGCGGTCGATCTGCTGCTGGGCAGCGGAGGGCTGGGATTGCGCGAGCAGTTGCGAGGCAAGCTCAAGCTGCACGGAGACACCGACGAAGCTCTGGGCGAGTGTGTCGTGGATCTCGCGGGCCATGCGGTTGCGCTCGGCGAGCACGGCGTCGAACTGGCGGCGCAGGCGGCGGACGCGCAGGCGGTAGAGCAGGACGATGATGCCCGCGAGCAGAGCGAGGCACAGCAGGATGAACCAGACCCGGCGATAGAAGGCGGGATGAACGTAGAAGGCAAGCGCCGCGCCTGCTTCGTTCCACTCGCCGTTGCCGCTGGCTGCCTCGACGCGGAAGCGGTAGTGACGGGGAGGCAGGTTGGTGTAGTAGGCGCTGCGGCGCGGACCGGCCTCGGTCCACTGCTTGTCGAAGCCTTCGAGGATGTAGCGATAGCGGACGCGCGAAGGATGCGCGAAGCTGAGGCCAGCGTAGTCGAAGGCGAAGCGCGTGTGTCCGGGTTCGATATTGATCTCGGTGGGAGCGAGCGGGACTTCAGCGTCGTCGACGGTGAATCGCTCGATGGCGACCGGCGGGGGCAGGCGGTTTTCGGCGAGGTGATCGGGGTCGGCGATGGCGACGCCTTTGCGCGTGGCGAACCAGAGTTGGCCCAGGGCGTCCTTCCACGCCGCAGGGTGGCCGATGGCGGATGCTTCCTCGGTGGGCATGCCGTCCGAGCGTCCATAGGTCTCCGCGTGCGGGTCGCACTGCGAGGATTGGCCGCAGGCGAGAAGGGCGGCGCGTGGCACGCGGGTGATGCCTCGGGTGGAGCTGAGCCAGAGGTTGCCGCGATTGTCTTCGAGGATGGAGTCGATGGCGCGGGGCAGGCCGGGACGGTTCAGTGAGAGAAAGCCTGATGTGGTCGCGCGGGTGAGGCCGCTGCCTTTGGTGCCGATCCAGAGCGTGCCCTCACGGTCTTCGAGCAGCGAGGTGATGATGTTTCCGGAGAGGCCGTCTTTGGTGGTGTAGGTGGTGATCTTTCCGGCGCGGAGGCGGGAGAGGCCGTCGAGCGTGCCGATCCATAGGTCGGGTCGTGCGTCGCCCGGCGCGGCCGCCGGTCGTGCTTCGATGAGCGCGCCGATCAGGTTGCTTCCCAATCCGTTGGCCTGCGTGTAAGTGGTGAAGGCGTTGTCCTGCCAGTGGGCGAGGCCGCGGCGCGTGCCGATCCAGAGCGAGCCGTCTTCGGCGACGAGGAGCGAGCGGATGAAGTCGTCGGGCAGGCCGTCGGCGGAGGTGTAGGCGTCGATTTTGCTGCCTGCGATATGGTCGAGGCCGTCGGGCGTGCCGACCCAGGTACTGCCGTCGCGGCCGGGTGCGACGGCGAGGATGATGTCGCTGAGCAGACCGTTGGCGGCAGAGTAGTGCCGTACTGTGCCGGCTTGCCAGCGGTCGAGGCCATCGCCGTTGGTGCCTGCCCAGATGGCTCCGTCCGTCGATTGCACGATGGCGGTGGTGACGTGGTCGGAGAGCGCGGGAAGCGTGCGGAAGCTCTGCCGGCGGAAGATGTCGAGGCCCGCTGTTCCGGTGCCTGCCCAGAGGTCGCCTTCACTGTCTTCAAAGAGGGAGAGAATGCTGTTGGTGCCGAGAGCGGGCTGGATGCGTGCGCGGTTCGCACCTTTTTCCATGACGAAGAGGCCGCTGCCGGTGCCGACCCAGAGGTTGCCGGCTGTGTCCTCGAGAAAGGACTGGAGCCGTGCCTGAGGAAGTTCGCGGCCGGCCAGCAGAGTGCGAGTATGGCCGCCTTCGACGAGCGTGAGGCTGTTGCCGGTCAGCAGCCAGAGACCGTTGCCGGGTAATGAACCGATGTCTTCGATGGGGTCTGTGGGAGCTGGGTTGAGTGCAATCGGATGAAGGTTGCCGGGAGTGAATTGAAATGTTTGTGTCGCGGTGGCGAGCCAGAGGCTGCCGTTGTCTGCGGCTGCGATGGCGATGGGCGAGATGGAGGAAGGGAGCGGCAGGGGCGCGAAGCTCTTCCCATTGAAGACGGCGATGCCATTGCCGGTGAGGGCGTAGAGACTGTCGCCGTTGGCTACGGCCAGCGCCTCGACTCCGGCTGATTCGTCGCCGAGGGTGAAGTGGCGAAACATGCCGTCGTGGTACTGGAGGAGCCCGCCTGCTGTCCCGATCCAGAGATTGCCGTGCGTGTCTTCGGCGAAGCAGCAGATGTCGTCGGTGGTGAAGGCGGGGGTGTCTTCCTGGGTGAAGGCGCGGAAGTCGACGCCGTTGAAGCGTGCGATGCCACCTTCAGTCGCCAGCCAGATGTAGCCGTCGCGGGATTGGAATATCTGGTGGACACTGTTTTGCGGGAGGCCGTTTTCGGTGGTCCACGTCTGGTGGCCGAGATTCGCCAGGTTTTGCGGCAGGGCGGGGGCGGTGAACGTGATGGCGCACAGCAAGGCGGCGCTCGCCAGACGGGCGAAGCTGGCCGGAATCTGCTTGCTGGCGTGTTGCCGCATACCTTATGAGGGTAATTCAGTGGTCGTGTTGCGGAAGGGAGATACAGGAGCAGGCTCTCCCGCTTCGCGGAAGGATGACAATTTCGAGCATTTTCCATATAGGCGTGCTCGGCGCGGGCCAATGAGAGACGGAGATTCCTTTCGGGAATGACAACAAAGGAGAATACGTCACAATGCGATGCAAATTGAATCACATTACGATATAATTTGGGCATGAAGCAGCGGTCCACTGCTGAACAGGCCACTCCCCGAACGGCGCCTGCATTTGACGAAGACGCAATCCGAAGTCTTGCCTGGTTTCGCTATAACCTGCGGCGGTTTCTGCGGTTTAGCGAAAAGGCTGCGCGTGCATGCGGTGTGACTCCGCAGCAGCACCAGTTGATGCTGGGCGTTGCGGGATATACGGGGCGCGGATGGGCGACGGTCTCGGAGCTGGCTGAGTTTTTGCAGGAACGACATAACTCGGTTGTGGGTCTGGTGGACCGTGCGGCGCAGTGCGGGTTGGTGAGGAAAGAGCACGACACGGCTGATCGCAGGTTTGTGTTTGTTCGCCTGACGCGCCATGGCGAGCAGATCCTCGGCAAGCTGACGGAGCTCCACCAGGATGAGGTGCGTCATGCGCAGGAGAGGCTCGTGAAGGTCCCCAGGGTGCCGCCGCAGTCGCTTGAATTCAGGAAGAGGGCGGCGGGTTCCTGATGGCAGGGCAGTGCAACGCTGAAGCAAAGTGAAGATGTTTGATTCGAGTTTGTAACTCAAAAGGAACGGCAACGAAATCGAATGCAGCAGACGATGGTAGAGAACCGGAAAAAGACGAACTGGGTGCTACGACACCCCTTGCTTCGCAAGTACTTCCCGCTGGTCCACGAGGACCTGACGGCGACCTATTCACGCGATCTGCATAAGTGGCTGATCGTTGCGCCGATCATCGGCATTGTGACCGGTCTTGCGATCACCGTGATTACGGTGTTGCTGCTGGGCAAGATGTGGCCCGCGGTGCTTGGCTACTATCTGCGCCACCACTGGGCGATTGTTCCCGGGCTGACGCTCGGTTTTGCGCTGACGGGGCTGATCATGCAGTATCTGACGCCTGACCCGGATACGCATTCGACCGAAGAGATTATCAGCTCGTACCACGAGCATAACGGCGACATTAATATGCGTCCATTTTTTGCGAAGCTGCTGGCGGCCTTCACGACGGTGGGCTTTGGCGGCAGCGCGGCGCTCGAAGGGCCGAGTATCTATGGTGGCGGCGCGATCGGCTCGTGGCTGTGGGCGAAGCTGCGCGGGCTGAGGCTCGATGCGCGCGACCGGCGGATTATGCTGATTTGCGGCGCGGCGGCGGGTATGTCGGCGGTCTTTCGTGCGCCGCTGACGGGCATCGTGTTTGCGCTGGAGATGCCGTACAAGGACGACCTGGCGCATGAGGCGCTGGTGCCTTCGCTGATCGCATCGGTCGTTTCGTACATGACGCTGACGTCGTTTGTGGGCAGCGCGCCGCTGTTCGATTTTGAGTCGGCCACGTCGTTTACGCGGCGCGACCTGGTGTGGTGCGCGCTGCTGGGCCTGATCGTCGGGCTGGTTGCGATGGCGTTTGTTATCACCTTCCGGCGCGCGCGCGTGTTCTGGGTGAAGTGGTCGTGGCCCCACTGGATCAAGCTGACCATCGGCGGCCTGCTTACCGGTCTGTGCGGCATTACGTTCCTCGCGCTGTTTCACGGCGTGCTGATTCCCATTGGCCCTAACTATGAGGCTGTGGGCTACATCCTGACCAAGCACTACAGCACCTATGAACTGCTGGTGTTTAGCGGGCTGAAGCTTGCAGCCACGACGTTCACGCTGGCTGCTGGCGGCGTCAGCGCAATGTTCGTGCCGCTGTTTCTGACGGGCGGCAGTCTGGGCGCGGCGTTCGCGCAGTCGGTGGTACACAGCCCGGCGCTTGAACTCTACGCGGCGGTCGGCATGGCGTCGTTTATCGCGGCAGGCTATAAGACGCCGCTGGCGGCGGTGGTCTTCGTTGCCGAGGCAACGGGTGGACACGCCTTCATCGTTCCGGCTTTGATCGGCGCGGCGGTGGCGTATGCGGTCTCGGGCGATGCTTCGGCTTCAGGCGACCAGCGCCTGCATGAAGGAGTCCGGGTGCATGAGCTGAGCGGCATCACGGTCGGAGATGTGATGCAGCAGCAGGTGGTTTCAGTGCAGGCATCGCTGAGCCTGCATGAGTTCACCGACGTTCTGGCGCCGCATTATCGCCATGCCACGTTCCCCGTGTTCGAGGGGCAGCATTTGCTGGGATTGGTCCATGTGTGGTCGCTTGCCAAGGTGCCTCGGAACAAGTGGGATTCGACGCACGTGCGAGATGTTACGGACAGGCATGTCTCCAGAATCTCCGCGGGCGGCGATGTGATGGAGGCGCTGCGTCTGCTGCTGAGTGAGTATCGGCAGCACATGTTGCTGGTGACGACGGAGAGTGGACGGCTGGAGGGCATCGTGACCAAGACCGACATCCTGAAGGCGTTGAGGACGCACAAGAATGGAGCGGTGGGGTACAGCTACGACGAGCACTCCACGCACTACGGGCTGGAAGGGTAAGTTGGCGTGGACTAAGCGGGTTCCCGTGATTGAGAAGCTACCGGTGCAGAAGAAGCTCCATGTAGGCTCCTTATGCGAGGAGTTTCGTTAACACGATGGTTGGATAGGACAGGAGTTTCAGCACGAGCAGACTGAAGTAGACCGCGGAGGTTCTTGATGGCTGACTTTCCATTCTCTCAGGCTCCTAATGGCGCTGAAGTGAAGCCTCGCAAGAAGATCCAGTTCGGCGTTGCGCTGGAACCGGAGGTCGTCAAGATATGCTGCTATGCGGTGCTGGTCGGGTTCGTCGGCGGGCTGGTGGCAGAAGGCCTGCTGGAACTGATCTACCTCTTTACCAACATTTTCTTCTACGGACGGTTTTCGTTCGCGATCACCAATCCTGCGTATAACCACCTGGGCCTGTGGGTCATTCTCATTCCGCCGATTGGCGGTTTGCTGGTGGGCATCATGGTCCACTACTGGGAGCCGACCTTGAAGGGGCACGGCATCCCGGAGGCGATGGAGGCGGTGCTGTTTGGGCAGAGCCGGATGCGGCTCCGGGTAGCCTTCCTGAAGCCGCTGGCTACTGCGTTTGCCATCGGCACCGGCGGGCCGTTCGGCGCCGAGGGTCCCATCATTCAGACCGGCGCGGCGTTCGGATCGCTGTTTGGGCAGGCACTTGGGCTGACGCCTTACTACCGGCGCGTGTTGCTGGCTTCGGGCGCAGCGGCAGGCATGGCTGCGACGTTTACTGCGCCGCTGGCGGGAATCCTGGTGGCCATTGAGCTGCTTTTGTTTGAGTTTCGCGCGCGATCGTTTATTCCTGTGTCGCTGGCGGCGGCAGTGGCGACCGGCGTCCGCATCTATTTTGTAGGCTGGGCGCCTCTGTTTCCCACGCCTGCCTTCCGCCTGACCAGCATGAATGAGTTGTGGTTGTTTGGTGTGATGGGCGTGCTGATGGGCATCATCGGCATTGCGATGATTCGCACACTCGGCTGGCTGGAGGATTTCTTCGACCATCTGCCGGTGAAGCGCGCTCTGATCTGGTCGCCGGCGATCGGCGCACTGGCGCTGGGCATCATCGGCTACTTCTATCCGCAGATCTTCGGCACGGGCTACGACACGATCCGCGATATGCTCAATGACCGACTGCCGGCGAACAAACTGATCGGCGTTTCCGTGGCGAAGTTTGTCGCGCTGGTTGTTTCGCTTGGCTCGGGCACGACCGGCGGCGTCTTTGCGCCGTCGCTGATCGTAGGTGGAGGTTTTGGCGCGGTGTTTGGCATGGGGTGCCACCATCTGTTTCCGCATCTGGTCAGCGACCCTGCGTTTTATGCACTGGCGGCGATGGCGGCCTGCTTTGGCGGCATTGCGCGCGCGCCGTTCACCAGCATCGTCTTTCTGTTTGAGCTGAGCCACAATCCGAACTCGCTGCTGCCGCTGATTGTCTGCGTGATGGTGGCGGATGGATTTGTGCGGCTCTTCAGCCGCGATTCGATTATGACGAGCAAGCTGGTCAAGCGCGGTTTGATTGTGCTTCAGGATTACTCCGTGCCGGTGCTGATGCGCGCGCGCATCGACCAGATTATGCAGAAGGAGTTCAATTCGCTTGATGCAGACGATGAACTCCGCTCGGTCATTACGCGCATCACGCCTGGACACGTCGGCGTGATTCCAGTGGTTGAAAAGGACGGCTCGCTGGTCGGCATCGTTGAGGCGCACGACCTGCTGAAGGTCGATCCGCCGGACCACCACTTCAAGATGCGCGAGCTGGCGCGGCAGGATTATGTGATGGCGTATCCGGACGAGCCGGTGGACCAGGTGAACCGCGACATGCTGCTCAAGAACAACGAGAACATCGTTGTCGTCGAGTCGCACGAGTCGCACAAACCCGTCGGAGTCGCCCGTGCCAATGATCTGCTGCAACTGCGCCGCTGGCTCGTGCAGGAAGAGACGCGAGAGACGCCGGCCAATGGAAGCACCGGGAAATAGAGCATTTTCCGTATAGGTGTAGCCCGGCGTGGGATGATGCGAAACGCAGATTCTCTTCGGGAGTGACCAACAAAAAACGAGTGCAAAGACAGAACGCAGATTCGCTTCGGGAATGACATACAAGAGGGAGTACGATGCGAGCGCGGTACAAGACGATGGCCTTGTACCGCACACGCTGTGTGACGTGGTCGTCGCTATTTTTCCATGTTGCGGCCAAAGACGAAGCCAACTTCAGATAAAACTCTCGGTTGATTCAGGTCTGTGCCGTTAGGGCCGAATACGTCACCGGGAGTTGAGCTAAGGGCACGAACCCAGGAGAATTCACCCCGCGCGAAGAACCCGCCTTTTTGATAGGTGGGGGTTACGGTCACAGAGGTGCCTGCGCTTCCCGGGCCGAAGATGAGATTCACGGCCTGTTGAGCAGCGGTCCCCGAACTGGTGATGTACTCCCAGCGTACCGGCAGAGAGAAGCCGTGCTTGAAGGCATAGCTTGCCAGAACAGC
>NZ_DASUBE010000081.1:0-37271 GCF_035763405.1 Edaphobacter sp. | reverse complement strand
ACCTGGCGGTCGAGTTTCCCTCACCCCGCTACAATAGAAGTAGAGAGTCCTCCACCACACACCCAAAGGCCGGAAAAATCCAACCCATAACCCATTTATTTAAAACACTTTACCCATAACCCCTTTGTTCAAAGTATTTTAGCCGTAACCCCTTTGTTTGAAGGATTTTAGCAATTAAGATATGGGGGGTACCTACCGCAACGCGCGTCCCGCAATCGCCTCCGCCATCAGCTTCCCACCCTCCGTCAGGTGATAGAACCGGTCCGCAGCCATGTTCTCAAAGCTCTGCGAGGTCCCGTCCGGCCACAGTACCTCAACCTTATCGATGCTCGTCACGTCACCCAATCCAAAGTGCAGCCGCAGATCGCTCTGCGAGAGATAGCTACCCCCGCTCCGCACCTCGCCAAGCTGAGTCAGCTTCCCCGTCGTCACCCGGACGCGAGCGTTCAACGCCAGCCGGTTCTTCGACCCGCCCTCAAGCTGAAAGCCGACCCAGTGGTTCCGAGGATCGCTCTTCGCCTCCAGAATCATCGGCCCGCCGGTCAGGTTTTCGACCACTACATCGAGCCGCCCCGTGTTGAACAGGTCGCCCACCGCCAGTCCCCGGCTCACCTGAGGCACCCGCACCGCCGCCCCGCTCTCCGCGCTCACATTGCGGAACGTTCCATCACGATTGTTCTGAAACACCAGCTTCGGCTCCCGGTACGAGATACCCAGCTTCGCATTGTCCATCTGCGGATAGACGTGCCCATTCACCAGTATCAGATCCAGCCACCCCGAGTTGTCCAGATCCAAAAACGCATCGCCCCACCCCACGTAAGGCGAGCTGGGCAGCGCAATGCCCGCCACCCGCGACACATCAGTGAAGTTCATGTTCCCGTCGTTGCGATAGAGCGCAGCGTACTCATCGCTGAAGTGAGTCACAGCGATGCTCATGCGACCCACATTCATATAATCGCCGACAGCCAACCCCATGTTTGCCTGCTCGACCCCATCCTCGCTCATCGCAACGCCAGCGTCGAGCGCCATCTCCTTGAACTTGCCGCCGCCAAGATTGTGATACAGATAGTTCGGCTCGCCATCATTAGCGACAAAGAGGTCAGGCTTGCCGTCATTGTCAAAGTCCGTCCACACCGACCCGAGCCCGAAGTAGTGGTTCGCATCGTCCACACCCGCCTGCTTCGCCGCCTCGGTAAACGTCCCGTCCCCGTTGTTCCGATAGAGCGCGTCCGGCGAGCCCTTCAGCCCGCGCGGCCCGCACTGCACCGCGATGCCGTGGTACTGACACGTCTTCAGCGACCCGAACTTCGGCAGGTCATGCAAGTCCAAATCGACATAGTGCGGAACGAAGATGTCCGGGACGCCGTCGCCGTCGTAGTCGCCGAACGAGACGCCTGTCGCCCAGCCTGTGTCCTTATCGAGACCCGCAGCTTTCGTAACATCGGTAAAGGTTCCGTCTCCGTTGTTGCGATAGAGCACCACGCCGCCGAAGCAACTAATTAACAGATCAGGACGCCCGTCGCCGTCGTAGTCGCCGACCGCCGCACCCATCGCCCAGCAGGGATAGCCGACTCCCGCCTTGTCGGTCACGTCAGTAAACGTGCCGTCACGGTTGTTGTGGTAGAGCGCGCCGCGCGCTTTCTTGCCCTCAAGCGCCATCGCAACACTCGGCGCATTGGTGAAGTAGATGTCCGGCCAGCCGTCGCCGTCGTAGTCAATCAGCGCGACGCCGCCGCTCATCGACTCGACGATGTATTTCGCTTCAGGGCTCGACAGGTGCTCGAAGTGAATGCCGGTCGAGGCAGTGATGTCCACCAACTCCGGCACGTGTCTCGCCGCAGGACGCGCGGGAGAGTGGGCCGCCTGCCCGTAAAACGCCGCTTCGCAGCAGAGCATCATCACAAGGATGCAGCCGGACAGATACTCCCGACTTTTTGCAGGAGAACGCCAGATCATCTACTTGCTCGCACCGTCCTGTGGAGTTTCGATCCGCATATCTTTGTAGACCTCTCCGAGCTTTGTCTTGAGGTCCTTGTACTTCTGATACTCCGCCAGTTCGCGCTTCGAGTCCTCAGGTTGATGCAGCTTGCGGTAGACACCACCGAGCCGGAAGTGAGCCAGGACGTTCGACGGGTCGGCAGCCACCACCTGCTTGAGCAGCGGTAGCGCGGCGGCATCGTCACCCCTCTGCGAGTAGACGTGCGCCAGTCCAATCAGTGCATCCGCGTCGTTCGGCTGGAGAGCCAGCGCGCGCTTGTAATACGCCTCCGCGCCGCCGAGGTCGTTCTTGTCGGCGGTCACGTCACCCAGACGTGCCAGCGCCTTCTCGTCCCGGCTGTTCTGCTCGATCGCCAGCTTGTACTCGGCCTCGGCCTCAGCTTTGATCTTCGGGTCATCGGAGCTGTAGAGCGCCTCGGCCAGCTCGAAGTGAATGCCGGGCAGCTTCGGGTCTGCGGCAATCGCCTTGCGGAAGCTGGCGATTGCGCCTATCAGATCGCGCTCACGCGCCAACTCGTGTGCGATGGCCTGATGCATCTGTCCCGACTCCGGCGCGGCGACCGAGAGGTCAAGCAGCGCCTCGCCCGCAAGGTCTGAGTAGATGCGATACGCCGGATACAGCACACGCGGGTTCGCCGGCGAACTCTGCCGCAGCGTCTCGATGACGCCGGCTGCTTTTACCAGATCGTGCTCGGCGCTATAAATCTCGACCAGCTCGAGCCCTGCCTGCACCTGAATGCCCGGCTCCTTGAGCAACGGCACAGCAGCGGCCAGGTCGGCCTTCGCCAGGTCCGTCTTGCCGAGATTGCGCTCGCACATGCCGAGCAGCGCCTGAATCTTCGTCAGACTGGGCTGGGCCTGAACGGCAGCGCGCAGATGCGGCTCGGCACCGGCATAGTCACCCTCGAAGTAACGCATCACGCCCAGATTTCCCTGTGCGTCGATGTTGCCCGGGTCGAGTGCAACGACAGCGGCAAACTCCTTCGCAGCCAACGCGGGCTTCTTCTCGGTCAAGAGCTCGTGCGCCCGCCGCTCATGCGCCTGGACCTGCTGCGCAACAGACGCACCGCTCGTTTGTGCCGCCACCGAGCCGAATCCACCTACGCTCAAGAGCAGCAGAAGAGAAAGCAACTTCATTGGAAGACCATCAGACCCCACAGGGATCGCTTACTTAAAAAGAAATGGGATGGCGGAGTGCATCCGCCATCCCAACGGAGTTTATCAGAACGAGAGCCGAGCGCCGAGCTGCATCGTTCGGCCGCCAATCGTTACACCATTGATGGTCGAGGTGCCGGTCTGAATCGCGCCAGCGGCTACCTGATCCGCAGTACAACCGTTTTGCACCTTGGAGCAGACCGAGACGGATGAACCCGGCAGACCAAAGCTGGGATGGTTGAAGATATTGGTCGCGTCTGCCCGCACCTGCACATGCACCTGCTCCCAGATGGCAAAGCTCTTGCCGAGGGACAGGTTGACATTGGACAGGCCAGGCCCGTTCAGGCTGTTGCGTCCGGAGTTGCCGAAGGTTCCGGCGTTCGGCGCTGCGAATGCCGCTTCATTGAACCATTGGAGTGTTCCGTGGTACTTTCCATGGCTGCTGAGGTGTGCATTGCCGATGACGTTCGGATACCAGTTCCCCGCCTGGGAGTACGAAAGGTTCGGGCCTCCCATCAGCACGGTAAACGGCTGACCGCTCTGAACGACGAGCGTGCCAGACGCCTGCCAGCCGCCAATGACCTCATCGAGCAGCCAGTTGTTGTTCAGGAACTGACGCCCCTTGCCGAAGGGCAACTGATAGACAACATTCCCCTTGAAGGCATTGCGGACATCGAAGTTCGAGTTGCCATAAGCTTCGGAAAGCTTATAGGCGTTCTGGTAGGCCTGCCCGCCTGCGCGGCTACCCCAGCCCGACGAATCCATCTGGTCGAGGAAATGCGCCCACACATAGTTGAAGTTGAACTCCAGCCCATGGGCCATGCGCTTTTGAATCGAAGCCTGCAAGGAGTTGTAGTTTGAAATTGCGTTATGCGAGGTATAGCCGCTGATTGCATTGAACGCCGGATTGGGCCGATACCCCAGAGCAACGTCGTTCGGACCGAGTTTGTCTTCGGGTATTTGATTAATGTCAGCGTTCCAGGGCAAATCGTGGCCATGGCTAGCCACATAGGCGAGTTCAATCGCCATATTGTTGCTCACCTCGCGCTGAACGCTCAGGTTCCACTGGTATGATCCGCCAACTGGCGTCTTGTATGGGTTGTAGTTAACGTTTTGGCCATTGAACTTGCTGGGGTCAGTAGTCGCTGAGATATAGGGAAGGTTCGACCCTGAAGAGGATAGGAGCACCACAGGCGCGACACCGTTTGTCTGGTCCGTAGCGTTACCCTTCTGGCCAAATGCGCCGCCCATGCCTCCGCCGTAGGTGTCGAGGCTCCAGTTATAGGCATACAGGCCAAAGCCTCCGCGCACAGTCGATTTAGGATCGAACTGCCAGGCAAAACCAAAGCGAGGCAGCAACGTGTTGTATACGGGCTTCTGAAGAGTTGTGCGGCCATTGGCGTGGGTTGACCCGTACCACATCGCACCCAGCGTCCCCGAGACGGGATTCTGGATGGTGGGATCGTAGCTCGCCATGTTACCCTTCACCTCACCCCAACCGGACTGAATCTGGTAGCGCAGGCCAAGGTTCAACGTCAGGTGTGGAGTGATCTTGTAGTCATCCTGAACGAACATCTGCGGCAGACGCATTCTTCCGCCGTACTCAGGTGTCTCCGATGCGCTCCAGTTTTGCGTCTGTCCAAGCAGGAAGTCGGCAAAGGAAAGCCCTGTGCTGCTGTCACCCTGCGTCTCTGCAGTGTAGGCGCCGGTGTAACCCATGGTGCCGGCATTCAGGTTGCCCCAGGCCGTCGAGTTATCGCGGAAGAAAAGGAACTCGCCGCCGAAGTGGAGGATGTTCTTGCCGCGAATCATCGTGACTACGTCCGATGGATCGTAGGCGTGCTCCTTGTAGACGGCGTTGGTCGAGGATGCCAGACCGTAGTAGCCGCTGACATTGACGTTAGGGAAGACGTCGGCCTTGGCGAACTTCCATCCCAGTTTTGCCGGGAAGCCCTTACCCAGCGATGCCGGAACGAAGAAGTTCAACTGGTTTGTGTAACCAAGGCGAAGCTCATTGATGGTGTTCGGGCTGATCGTCCACACGTCTGTGATCTGGGCGTTATGCCGACTGACGTCCTGGTACTGGCAGTTGATTGGGCATATCCCTTGACCGTTTGAATACCCCGGATTGTCGCTCTCTGTCTCCGATGCGGTCAGCCGATTGTTGCCGGTGATGTCGTAGTCCAGACGTCCAAAGTACTTGGTGAATGGCTGAGAGTTCGGCACGTTGAAGAAGAAATTGTTCTTCGAGACGCCGTTGACAACGGAGGAAGGAGTTTGGTTTGCCGCCGGATAATAAGCTTCAATGGCCTTCGCAACGGGGTCAATCCGATTCGTAGGGATCTTATTGCCATTTCCATATTCAGCCGCGAATGATGTCCTGTCGTAGCAGGGGCATGTCTGCGTCTTGGAAGGGTTGCTTGGAAGTGGGCGCGTGCCAGTCGCCTGCGTGAGGACGGTCGTGGTCGGATCGTAAATGGTCGAATATCCCGGTCCGGTAAAATCGCCCACCAATGCGCCCGCATCAGGAACTGTATTTGACCCGGTGGACGCCGCGCCGTGGTTGATGATCTTGTCGTAATTGAAGAAGAAGAACAGCTTTTTCTTGATCACTGGACCGCCGACGGAGAACCCGAAGTTGTTATAGCGGACCTTGGAGAGTGCCTGCTTCCTCGTCTTGCTCTTGAATGCATAGTTCGCCGCGTCAAAGGCGTCGTTCTGGTTATATTCGTAAACCGAGCCGTGGTAACTGTCGGTGCCGCCCTTGCTGATCTGGTTGAACATGATGCCGCCGACTCCATACTGCGCGGAGAAGGCGGATGCGCTGACCTGAAGCTCCTGCACGTCTTCGAGCACCATGACGTCAGCGTTTGCGCTCGACGGCAGCGTAACAGCCGCGCCGTCCGCAAGCACCGTGCTATAGGGAAGGTTGCCGTTCACAGAGGCGACCTGACCGGGGTTCGACGCATTTCCAAATCCGGGAGACCCTGAAGCACCGGGCAAAAGAATCGTAAAGTTCTGCCAGTCCTGACCAATCTGTGGCAGTTGCGACATCGTCTTGGCTTCGAGCGTCGTTGTCTGGTCGCCGCCCTCAGTCTTCAGCAGCGGAACGTCCGTGCTGACCACGACCTCCTGCGTCACCGCGCCAACCTGGAGTTGCGCGTTGACCGTCGTGTTGCCGACCTGAATCGAGATCGACGACCGCACAAACGTCTGGAACCCCTGCTTGGTGAACGTCAGCGAGTAGGTGCCCGCGACGACAGAGGACGTGTCGTAGAGGCCGTCCTGGTTGGTCGTGTATCCCTTCGACACGCCTGTGTTTTTGTTGAGGACCGTGACCGTGACGCCGGGAATTGCTGCGCCGCTGGAGTCTGTCACGATGCCTCGAATGTCGCCGGAGTTGGTGCTCTGTGCAAACCCGACCCCAACAAAACCTGCCCACAGCAGGACTGCGAGCATCATTGCCGACCATTTCAATTTCATAACTTGCCTCCAAAAAGATGTTGCAGTTAACGCTGTCTTTCGCGCCCGGCCCGCCTGATGGGCCACTTCGTATCAAGACAAACGTTTGTCTTTACAGCGTACACGAGCGCGTCTGCCATTAGGCATCATGCGCTCACTCCTCGTCAAGTACTAAATCCCGACCTCCAGCACTTCCGACTCCTGTTCGGAGTCCGGAACCATCAGGCTACGAGCCATCGAAGCAGTTCGTTTGTCCGGGGCTCGTAAATCCTGCATCCCGGCGGGCCAGCCAGGCCGGAGTCTGACCAAGACAAACGTTTGTCTTAGCTGGCTAAACGGGTGCGTTTGTAATTAAGCATCACGGGTGTATCGTTCGTCAAGATTAAAATCTTTCCAATCGTTCCAGCAGGTGGCCGCGATGGTTACAGTACAACGACAACCCTTCGCCTTATCTACCACTTACCCCTCAAGCCATCTTTTCACTTCGATGCCGACTCCGGGCCGGGTGCGGGGGTACTCATCGACGGAGCCTGACTCTGCTTGAGCAGGCGGTAGCCGTCTCGTGTACGGATGCGGTATTTCTGGAGGTCCTTGCCGACCAGCCTCACCTTGATGGACCGCCAGCCACGGTTGGGATTCGGCTGCGGATAATAGCTGAGCGAGTAAAGATGCGCGAGGTCGTCTCGGATGGACATGAACGCCTGCTTCTCGTCTTTCCAGTCTTTGGAGAAGTACGCCTTGCCTCCGGTGGCTTTGCTCATGCGCTCGAAGACAGCGGTCGAGACGGGCTCTTCCTCCGCCTTGCGTGTGCTGATCATATAGATGATTGTTCCGGTGGACTGGGCCAGCTCCGCCACGTCCTCGGGCGGGACCAGGCTGGCGTTGTCGGGGCCGTTCGAGAAAACGACGATTGCCTTGCGGCCTGTCAGGTTCGCTGCATCCTTGACCGTCAGCAGCAGCGAGTTGTAGAGCGCGGCATCGTCTCCAGCGACTGTGCTGCGGACACTGCGCAGAATCTGGTTGCGGTCCGGCGTGAGCATGGCCACTCGCGAGAGGTTGCGGCTATACGAATAGAGCGCCACTTTGTTGACGCCGACCAGCGAACGCACAAAGTCCGCAATAGCGTCCTGAGCGAAGACAAATCCGCGATACATATAGTTGCTGGTGTCGAAGAGGATGAAGACATTCGCTCCTCCGCCGAACACCGTTGGCCCCACCGCCGATACTTGCCCGGGCACACTGTCGGTCTTCGGAGAAGCGGGCTCGGCCTCAGCTTCCTGCGAGTTTGTTGAGCCGACGTTGATTAGTCTGCGCGTCGGTTCATTGCCTTCCTCAAAGGTCGCGGTCTTCTCAGGAATGTTGTCTTCGTA
Organism: Edaphobacter sp.; assembly: GCF_035763405.1. Lineage (NCBI taxonomy): Bacteria > Pseudomonadati > Acidobacteriota > Terriglobia > Terriglobales > Acidobacteriaceae > Edaphobacter > Edaphobacter sp. The sequence goes on along the minus strand of NZ_DASUBE010000081.1, from coordinate 29,286 downwards.
GATTGCGAAGTCTTCCGGCCGCAGTCCGCTGATGTAGTTCCCTTTGCGGTCGGTCACGGCAACGTTCAACTGCACCAGCACGACATTCACGTGGATGCTGTTGGTCTCATCCTGGGCGACGGTTCCGGCACCTCCAAAGAAGGCGACCGCGAACAGGCCGAGGAACAGAACATATTGCTTTGCCATCACTCTTCTATTGCGCGGTCGCATCTTTGGTCGTCTCCTCTAACGAAGCGTTACGTTGTCCAGCGGTGGGACCCAGCTTGATCTTGCCTGCACGCAGCTCGGCGCCTGTCTCGTGCATCGCGCGCAATAGTGCGGGCCAGTCGTCGAGGTTCGTGGCGAAGATGTTCGCGGTCATATTCAACGTCAGCAAGGGGACAAGGCGATTGAGCATTACGGGCTGGTAGCCCATTTCATCGGCTAGACGTGCCCAGTAGAGATTGCTCGATTCCCATGACTCGCCAAAGAGACGGCTCGAATAGCCGGCAAAGAAGGGAAGCTGCTTCAGGTGTAACAGCTCCAGCGAGTCGGTCTGAGCGAGCGTTGGATGAGGCACGCCAAAGTCCTCAGCGATGCGGTCGCGGCTGGTTTCCGCCGGGTCCTGGTGGCAGAGCGCATCCAGTTGCTGGCCTGCAGGCCCGTAGGAGGCGGCCTCCGACGGGTACTTTTCGCGGAACTCCGCAGTCAGAAAGAATGTGTCGGACGGCATCAGTTTCGGAAGCATCGCGTTCATGCTGTCCGAGGTTCTGAGCGCCTCCATGGTCTCCTCGATCCTCTGCGGGGACATGCGATCGGAGAGGATGCCAAGCACCTTGCTCCTCAGTGCGTCGTCCTTTACGGAAGCCGTCAGCAACTCCTCGCCTGCGCGCTGATAAAGCGCGACCGCGTGCAGTTCGTTGTGCGACACGTTCCACCATCGCGGTAGAGTCGCATTGACCAGAAGCTGCGGCACCAGTTCTTCCCAGATGAGTGCCTGCACGTTTGCCGGAGAGATGAATTCCTGCTCCGCGGTCGCCAGTGAATAAGGCAGATCGGCGAGCGATCCCATCAGATACGCTCCGCCGCCAGCGGGTGTCCCCACGCCCAGCAGCATGGGCGACCGCCATGGGTCCTCAGCACCGACCACCGAGATTCCGGTGAAGTCGTGCGAGCGCACAAAGAGCGGATTGTCATGCAGCATCTGTGCGCCGGGCGGCTCGTAGTACGCATAGTTCAGCCCAACCAGCGTGTCCCTGAGGAAGGGAGCAAGCTGCCCACGCGCCGTCTCCAGTTGCGCGCGCGTGCCCGGGGCTTTGATGACTTTACTTAGGTCTGTCTGCACCTGAAGTTCGGCATGGTGGCTGCGGTAGATGCCCGGCGCCCAGGTAATCTTCTCGTTTTCCGTAAAGATAGGCTGTGGCAACTCGAACTCTCTGAGTTCGCCGGCAAGTCCCAGCAACGAGCTGTCGCGCGCGCCACCGTTGGCCATCTTGTTCAGGCCGTCGCCGAGCGCAAACAACGTATTGAGCGAGACCAGCCGCTGATCGTCCATGACGGAGCGTATCCGACTTGCGATTTGTTCCTGCACCCACTGCCCGTCGGCGCTTGTCTGGTGCGGCCCGGCCAACAGATCCACAATCTCCTCCTGTGGATTGCTCCCGCTGCCGCCGGCTGCTTTCAACATTTCGCTAAGCGAGCTGCGTGCGGCGTCGAAGAGTTGGATGGACGTCGTGACTTTGTTGAAGGGGTCAATCACCTTCTGCCACGAATCGTTCCGGGCACTCGCAGGAATCTCACCCTGTCGCGCAAGAATTTGCCACAAGCCGATGTTGGCCTGAAACGATCCCATCACGTTTGCCCGCAAGTTCTGGTTCGAGATCTTGTCGATCGACTCCGCGATATTCACGAAGCGCAGGATCGACTGGTCAGCCAACTCGGGGAAATCGCTGAAGACCAGGTACCAGTTGCCATACTCCGCATATTTTTTCGCCAGCTCAGCTACCGTCCCCGGGGCCAGCCGATCGCTTACCGGACGCCTGCGATCGATCTCACTGATCATCAGATAGATTTGCAGTGGCCCCTGGTCGGTGGAGACGCGCGACATCGCCGTCAGCCCTTCCAGTAGTTGCTCCGGACGGGTCCATCCCTGCGCCTTTTTGCCCCAGTTCCGCACCACCTTCGAGTCTGACTTCTGAGCGAAGACCTGCTGCCACACGTCCAGATTGCCCGGAATTCTGGGCTCACCGTTCTGATCCCATTCGAGCCGTGTGTAGAGCACCAACAGGTCAGCGGCCTTGCGGAATGCACCACGCGAGGCATCTGTGTCGAGGTCGGGGTCTCGAAACGCCTCATAGAGATGGCGCAGCCGCGCCCCTTCGGTCAACCTTGCCTGCTGCTGTTGGTCAACACGCGACAGCACATCGAAGTAGGCCGCCAGCCAGCCACGATCTTTGGCCAGTAGACGCGGCACGAATTCGCCCGGCGCCGACGGACTTACTCCCACCAACTCCTTCCAACCCGCCACGGCAGACGGTCCGCCAGGCACCGCCACGCGCCCTTCGTGGATGCTGATCTGGCTTCCATAGAAGTCCAGGGTATCGGCAAATGGCAGCAGCCTTCGCAGGCCGGTTGAGCGCGCCATCGCAGTCCGCGTCTCATCGTCGCTCTTCGAGAGCGCCCAGTACAGGCGCGCAATGTCGGGGTTGTAGAGCAGCACATCCACCAGGTTGCCCTTGCCGAATCCACGGTCCTTGGATGAAGCCAGCACAATCCAATCCCGCTCCTTCAGCAGAATCGGCACTTGGGTTGGCGTGTACTTGAGGACGAAGGGCTTGCCCGTTTGAAGCGCCTCTTCTAACTGCTCCAGCGGAAAGCCGGAATCAATGGTCAGAAAGGCTCGGTCCGGATTCGCAGTCTCCAGCGAGAAGCTGGTGGTTCCGCAGCCCGGCCGCAGCCGATATCCGAGAATCTGAATCAGAGTGCCTGCGTCATCGCAATTTGTGACTTCGATGGTGTTGTGCGATCCGGCCAGTATCTGAAGTTCGGTCGCCTGGTCCAGGTAGCGGTCGAGCAGGCGCAGGAACTCCGTCGGCTGATGCCCGTCTTCATAGCCATGTGAAAAGACGTTGCGGGCAAGCAGCGGCATGACGTCGTGCGCCGAGATTTTCTGGCTGATTCCAGCCATGCGCAGAAACGACCGCAGCGGGCCAGGAATGTTCACCGTGTCGGCGGCCACCGGCTTAGGTAGCGTGGCGGACTGGGCGTAGGACGCTGTCTCGGGCCCGGTGCCCCAGCAGGCCGATGGCCCCACACACAGGCAAAGGAAGAGTGCTGCAATTACAGGCCGCAGCCAAAGAGGAGACTTCATCGCACCGTACCTCTTAGAGCCGTCGTACCTGCGGTGGGCATCCACATCTTCGGACACCCTAACCCCACGTTCAAAGTGGAGAAAAAAGTCTGGAAAACCGCAAGTTCAGCACTGTCTTGGCTTACGCCGCCACAACGCCTCTACCGACCGGCTCCTGCTTTCGTCGGACAAGATTTGGTGTCCAGCCTCGTACCCAAGCGCCACAGAACGACAATCAAAATCAAAAACTGTGTCTTAACGAACTTGATTCAGTGGCGAATACTTTACGCCCGGCGCGCCCCGGTTGGCTAGTCGGGAAGTCACGAAATTGTCAAAATTGCGGAGCCGCGGTCTTTACGCCGCCCTTGACGGTCCAGGATTGCTCCCGGACCGTCCCGCACAGAACAGCGAAACGGCTCAAATCTGGAGAACGTCGCCATCCTTCGCCACCATCTCGTAGAGAACCGGGTTGACGAAGAATCCGAGGAAGAGCCGCGAGACCAAGCCGGCAACAATGACAATCGCAAACGGCTTCTGGGTATCCGATCCGATGCCCGTCGAAAGCGCCGCCGGCAACAGGCCCAGACAGGCGACCAGGGCTGTCATCATAATGGGCCGCAGCCGCAGCAGCGAAGCCTCGCGCGTGGCCGTGCGAATGTCCTTGTCTTCCAGCCGGAGTTTGTTGATATAGGAGACAAGGATGACCGCCGTCTCGACCGAAACGCCCATCAGGGCCAGCAGACCCAGCGCCGATGACACGCTGAACGGTGTATGGGTCAGTTTCAGAGCAATCAGTGCGCCCACCGGCTCCGTCAGAATGACGCCGAGCGCAATCGTGACTGGAAATTTGATGTTGCCGTAAAGCGCAAACAGAATCATAAAGATGAGCAGCACGGCCAAGGGCCCGATGAACTCCATCTGGTGCTTGGCCTCGAGAAACTCGCCGTACTCTCCACCCCATGCGATGCGGTAGCCGGGCGGCAGTGACTTCGTAATGTCGGCGATCGCCTTCTGTCCGGCCTCGACGCCGCGTTCAAGGTCGCGCCCCTCGATGCTGTACTGCACGCCGATATAGCGTGAGTTGTTTTCGCGGTAGATGAATGACGCGCCTGCGCCTTCGTGAATGTTCGCGAGATCGCTCAGTGGGATCTGCTGGCCAGCGGGCGTGCCTACCAACAGGTTGCCGATCTGTTGAGCGTTCTCGCGAAACTCCGGCTTCATGCGTACGACCAGGTCGAACAGCTTCTCTCCCTGAATGACCTGCGTAGCCGCCTGGCCGCCGACCGCTGCCTGCACCACCGCCTCCACGTCGGCCACGTTGATGCCGTAGCGAGCAATTTTGTCGCGGTCCACATCAATCTGCAAACTGGGCTGACCCAGCTCGCGGACGACCGTCAGCTCGGTAAATCCGGGCACCTGTGCCAGTCGCCGCTTAATCTCAAGCGCCTTGGCCTGAAGCACGTTCAGGTCGGGGCCATAGATCTTCACCGCCAGGGCGCTCTTCAATCCGGTCAACGCCTCGTCCACCGCGTCTTCAGCAGGTTGCGTGTAGTTGAAGATGACACCGGGAAACGCCTTGAGTTGCTTCTGAATATCGTCAGTCAGTTCCTGCTTATTGTGGATCGAACCCTGCTTCCATGAAGGATCGTTGTAGGGCTTCAAGCCAACATAAAACTCGTCATTGAAGAAGCCGGTTGCGTCGGTGCCATCGTCGGGTCTGCCCAGCTCCGAGCCAACGTCTGTCACCATCGGATACTTCATCAGGATGTGCCGCACCTTGGGCGAGAACCTGCTCGCCTCATCGAACGAGACTGTATACGGCATCGTCGCGCGCACCCAAAGCGCGCCTTCGTCGAGGTGCGGCATAAACTCGCCGCCGATAAAGGGCACCAACAACAGGGTCGCTGCGAAGATCGCGCAGGCCACAATCATCGTTGTCTTCGGATGGTCGAGGCACCAGTCCAACTGGATTGCATACTTATCGCGCAGCCACTCGAATGGCTTGTTCGCACGCTCATGCACTCCGCGCCTGAACCAGTAGGAGCACATGACCGGCACAAAGGTCAGCGTCAGGATCAGCGCACCGATCAGCGCAATCGAGACAGTATCGGCCATTGGACGGAACAGCCGCCCCGAGGGTCCGGTGAGGGCGTAGATCGGCAAATAGCCTGCGATAATCACCGCGACTGAGTAGAAGACCGGACGGTCCACGTCGCGCGCTGCTTCCAGAATCACATCATCGAGGTTGTATTGCTGGCCCTCGCGCTCGCCCAGCACACGGAAGATGTTCTCCACCATCACCAGCGTGCCGTCGATCAGGATTCCGAAATCGATGGCGCCGATGGAAAGCAAGTTTGCCGCGACACCCCGCGCGTGCAAAAAGATGAACGAGAACAATAGTGCCAGTGGAATGGTAAGCGCGACGATGACCGCCGCACGCACACTGACCAGAAATGCCATCAGCACGACGAGCACGAGCGCCATGCCAAGCAGCATGTTGTGCTCTACCGTGTCGATGGTCAACTGCACCAGGTCGCTGCGGTCATAGAAAGGCCGCACCTTCACATCGGGCGGGAGGATTTGTTCATTCAGCTCTTTGGTCTTCGCCTCGACGCCCTTCAGCACATTCTGCGTCTGCTCGCCGCGCCGCATCATGATGACGCCTTCAACCGCATCGTCCCGCTTGTCGAAGCCGAACTCACCCAACCGCGGCGCGTGACCGATGACTACTTCGCCAATGTCTTTGATGCGTACCGGCACTCCATTTTGCGAGCCCGCAATAATGTTGCCGATGTCCGACGTATCACGGACCAGACCAAGTCCGCGCACGTAGTACATCTGTCCGCCCTGCTGGTAGAAGCCTCCACCTGCATTCGAGTTGTTGGCCGAGAGCTGTTGCAGCACGGTTGGCACCGTCATGTGGTAGGCATAGAGCTTCGCCGGGTCCAGCAGCACCTGATACTGCATCACGGTGCCGCCGAAGCCGGAGTCGTCCGCCACACCGGGCACCTGCTTGTACTCGCGCTCAATCACCCAGTCTTCAAAGGTTTTCAACTCCTGCGGCGTGCGGTCCGGGCTGTCGATGACGTAGCGATAAACCAGCCCCGACGGACTTGCCAGCGGCGAAAGCGTCGGCGTCACTCCCGCCGGATAGGTTACGCCGCTCAGGCGCTGAAACACCTGCTCGCGTGCGAAGTAGTCGTCGGTGCCTTCATCGAACGTCATAATGACATCCGAAAGCCCGTACAGCGAGATCGAACGCATCACCGAAAGTTTCGGAACGCCGTTCATCTCAACTTCGGTCGGCACCGTGACCAGCCGCTCTACTTCTTCGGCTGCATGGCCGGGCCATTGTGTGATGACCTCGACCATTGGTGGAGCGAGGTCCGGATAGGCATCGACCGGCATGTGATGGAACGAGATCGTTCCGCCGACGATGATGAAGACGACCATCAGCAGGACCAACAACCGCTGCCGCAGCGCAAACTGGACGATGTGATGAATCATATGCGGCCGTCTCCTTAGTGTTGCAGCGCGTTGGCAAACTGAAGGAAGAGGCTTCCGTCACCTATAACGCGCTCTCCGGCTGAAATGCCCTTCAGAATCTGCGTCTGACCGTTCTGTCTCTGTCCCATCTCCACGTCGCGGCGGCCAAACTGGTTCTGGCCCACGGCGACGTAGACGAAGGGCTGGTTGTCGTCATCGCGCAAAATCGACGAGTCCGGCACGGCAATCGCATTTGCGATTGCCCCTGCCGTCACTATGACCGTGCAGTACATGTCCTTCTTCAGCTTTTCGCCTGGATTGTCCACCACGATGCGTGCCTGTAGCGTTCGCGTGTTTGGGTCGAGCGACGGCGATACATAGGAGATGCGCCCATGGAAGCTCTCCGGATAAGCGTCCGTCTGCACGGTCACGTTATCGCCGCTGCGTACATGGGAAAGGTCCGATTGGTACACGTTCGCCAGCACCCAGACGGTGCTGAGGTCCGAGATAGTGAACGCCTGCGTTTGACCTGCTTGCACTACCTGCCCCGGTGCAACCAGCCGCTCGACCACCTCGCCGCCAATCGGCGCCAGCACAGGAATCAGTGCTGAAGACGGAGACTTCGCCAGACTCGCCGGGTCTTTGATCCCCAGAATTTTCATCCCCTGCTCGGAGGCATTCAGGTCGGCCCGCGCCTGATTGCGATCCGACTCGGCTTGCTCCAGGTCCCGCTCGGCAATCGCGTGGTGCTGATACAGGTCCTGGGCGCGCACGTAGTTTTTGTTCGCCAGCCGAAACGAGTCCGATGCCTTCAGATATGCATTGAGCAGTTGCGAGTAGTCCGGGCTACTCACGTCAAGCATCGCCTGCCCGGCGCGCACGTGCTGTCCCGGCATCACCAGCACCCGGCTCACCGGGCCACCCACCTGTGTAATCACTGGAGTTGTCCGGAAGGCGTTGTACGCAACCGTGCCCGTTAATCGCAGCGTTCGCGTCAGCGTTGTCGGCTCGACCGTAATCACCTGTACATGCGACATCTGATCTTCGGGAATGGTGAAGAGCTCGGGCGTCGCGGAGCCGGCCGCTCGGGCTGAAAACGACGTCATCTGGCTTGCATGTTCGCGGTCGCCGCGACTGCACGCCGTCAAAGCCAGCACCAAAGCAAGGACCGCAGCACTCTGAAGATTTGTCCGTGTCATCCAACGTCGGGTCATGGAATATTCCTCGTTCCTACAGCTTCGCGAAGCTGTTCGAGCGCAAGCAGATAAGAGGCCAATGCCTGGCGATAGCCAAGCTCGGTCGTCCGGTACGTCCGCTCTGCGTCAAGAAAATCAAGCAGGCTCGCTGCGCCGTGCTTGTATGCGTATTCGCTGATGTCGCGCGACTGCTGGGCCTGATCCAGGTAGCCTGACCGATACAGTCCGACAATCTGATCATTGCTGTGCACGCTTTCAAAAGCGTCGCGTACGTCCGTCATCACCTGCCCGCTGGCAAACTGCATCTGTTGCTGGGCCTGCGTAATGGCGAACCCCGCGCGAGCAATCTCGCCCTGATTGCGGTCGAAGATGGGCAACTGGATCGATCCGAACAGCGACAGGTTGTTAATCCCGGTCAGGTGCGTGTAGTTCACCTGCCCGGTCACATCGCGTTTGCCTATCGCCTTCTGTAGTTGATACTGGCTGTTCGCGGCGTTGACACCGAGGCGCGCAGCCTGTAAGTCCGGTCTCGCCGTCAACGCCTTCGCCTGAAAATCCTCGACCGTACCCCTGACCGGCTCATACGCGAACTCCCCAGCAATGTCGTAGTCCGGCGGTACCGACTCATACCCCAGCAGTTGCCGCAGGTCTGAGAGTCCCTGCACGCGCGACAGCTTCGCCGCCGACACGTCCGTCTGAAACTGAAGCAGTTGCAGCTTAATCTTCAGCAGGTCGCCTTCGCCGATGTCACCGGCCTTGTAGCGCGCCTCGCTGATGCCAACCGTGTCCTGGAAACTCTTGAGATCCTGCTCGGCCAATGCCAGCGTCGATTCGGCAAGCTCTACATTGATGAACCCGGACGCGACGCTGAACGTAAGTGTGCGCTCGTTATCTGCAACCTGCGCTCGCGACTCCGCCGTCACGTCTTTGGCCGCCGCGAGCCGGTGCTGCCGCTTCTTGCCGCGCTCGAACAGATAGCTCAGACCCAGGTCGAACTGTGCGGTGTTATCCAGATAATCGGAGTTGAACTGGCTCGGGTTGAAGATGGGCAGAAACTGCGAGTCGGCCGACAGCACGGGGTTCGGACGCAGATTGGCCGTTGTCTCCTCGGCCTGATTCTGCTCAATTATCGTGCGAGCAGCTTCGAGGCTGTGGTTGTGTGCCAAGGCCAGCTTGATGGCGTCATCGAGCGTAATCTTGACGGCATTTTGTACCGAATCGGCCGGCAACGGGGTCGACGGATTCTGCGCAGAGAGAGCCTGCGCGCTGAAAGCAAGACAGGATGCTGTTGCGACCAGCACGGTCGCAACCCGCAAATGGAGTACGCGCATAACAGTCAGCCTTTTAAAAGCAGTACAAATACACTTCATTGCCGCGCCTGATCGGCGCGGAAGATATGCGTCTGTTATGCGTGTAAAGGAGGGCCGCGCGCAGGGATGTCGGGTGGTGCGGAGGCCGGGGGCAGATGGATCGGTTGTATCTCCAGTTCTGTCCCGGAGGGAACCAGGGCTGAGACCTGGATGCCTGCCACAGATGGCTCAATCGCCTGGTGGCTCAGGTGACAGATCGGGCAGTTATCCGACGTCACCCCCACATGCTGATGCCATACCATTCCGACAGTTGTGCCCAGCAATAGCGCAAAGATCGCTATCGGCAGGACTAACCGCCAGATCCGTTTTTGGTCAGACATATCTCGGGCGCATCCGTAAGCCCCTGAAGCCGTATTGCCAGTGTAGCCCAGAACCCTCGTTCAGTCTCTGGCGCTTCTGGATGACGGCAATACCCCATTGGCTCAGTAGCCTAAGCAGGTAATAGACGGATGCACCCTTAATAAAGCCGCATCGAAAATTAATTTTGTTGACTATTTGGGCCCGCCCACTGTACTGTTCGTTCGTTCTTCAAACTATAAGGTTCTTGTCCCCGTAAACTGCACTTCATTCTCTGGAGGTTCAAGTGAAATCGCTTAAACTGTTAGCGCTCTCATGCGCGCTCCTGCTCCTGGCCCTGCCCTCGACGCTCTCGGCCCAGGCAGTCAACGCCACCCTGCTCGGCACTGTAACCGATCCCACCGGCGCAAGTGTTGCCGGGGCAAACGTCACCGCCACCCGGGTGGCAACCAGCACCAACTACACCGCCGTCACCAACGACAGCGGCAACTATACAATTCCCAATCTTCCTCCCGGTACCTATAGCGTCACTATCGAAGCCAAGGGCTTCAAAAAGTCCACTCAGAAGAACATCGACGTGCTCATCAACTCCTCCACCCGCGTCGACATTGCCCTCGTCACAGGCAGCGTCTCTGAGAGCATCGAAGTCACCACCGCGCCTCCGCTGTTGCAGACAGACCGCGCCGACATCAGCACCAAGCTCGAGAGCCATCAGCTTCAAGACCTGCCCATGAGCACTAACCGGAACTTCCAGTCACTGCTCAACCTGGTCCCCGGAGCCGCGCCCGCGGTCTACCAGCACTCGCAATTCTTCAATTCCGCAAGCTCGCTACAGACCGAAGTCAACGGCCAGGGCCGCCTCGGCAATCTCTACCAGATTGAAGGCATCGACGACGATGAGCGCACCGGCCTGCTCCAGATGATCATCCCGCCCGCCGAGGCCATCCAGTCCGTAGACGTCTCCACCAACAACTTCGACGCTGAGCTTGGACGCGCCATCGGAGCCGTCACCAATGTCACTCTCAAATCCGGAACAAACTCCTTTCACGGTTCCGTCTTCGAATACATTCAGAACAACGCTGTCAACGCTCGTTCCTACTTCGGCGGCCCCCTTGGCCATCTCTCCTACAACTACTATGGTGGCAGCCTCGGCGGCCCGGTCCTCAAAGACAAGCTCTTCTTCTTTGGCGACTACCTTGCTACGTCCGACCACGAACAGACCAGCGGAACCTACACGATTCCGGATCCGCGCTATTACACGCCAAACGCGAACGGCTTCATTGACCTCAGCGCCGCGCTCACTGGCACGCCCAACGCGAACGGCTACCAGAGCGGCCAGATTTTCGATCCTACGACCGGCGACGGCACTGCGCAGCACCCCCGTAAGCCATTTGTAAACAATCAAATACCATACTCCATGGTCAATCCGGTGTCGCTCGCTATTCTAAAGGGAGTGAATCAGGCCGCTCCTCTCCATGGGAAGCTCAATCCGACCAAGCCTCTAAGCAATCCCGCAAACAACTACACCAACACTCTTCCCTTTACCAAAGGCGCAAAGAGCTTCGACGTCAAAATGGACCTTGCCATGAACGAGCGCAACCACCTCAGCGCCCGCTACAGCTTCCAGCGCGTGAATGTATTCCAGGCGCCGGCCTTTGGCTCTTTCCTCGGTGGTCCCGGCGGCGGCGCCTTTGAGGGTACAGGCATCACCACTGGTTACAGCACAGGCTTGAACTACGATCACGTCTTCTCGCCCACCCTCTTCACCGAGGTGCGCTTCGGCGTCGGTCACGTCCGCAACGTCGCCCAGCCCAGCAACTACGGCTCCAACGATGCAACCACTCTCGGCATCCCCGGAGTGAACATTGCCGGCCAACCCTTCACTTCGGGGCAGGTAGGCATCACCATCAACGGCGGCTTCTCCGGAACACTCATCGGATACTCCGCTTCACTGCCCTGGATCCGCGCCGAATCGAACATCGACTTCGTCAATAACTGGACCAAGCTCATTCACAACCACTCCATCAAGTTCGGTGGAGACGTTCGTCGCGTTCGCGACGATCTTCTTCAGGACCAGACCTTCAGCCCTCGCGGCGTCTTCAACTTCTCCGACGTCCAGACGTCCGACTCAGCCGCCGCCGGAAAAACCAACATCGCCAACGACCTCGCCAGCTTCCTCTTCGACATCCCCAGTTCCGCAGGGCGCGACCTCAACACCTTCTTCCCGGCCTATCGCCAGTGGTGGATCTTCGCCTACGGAACCGACAAATGGCAGGTCAGTCCTAAGCTCACTCTGGACCTTGGTGCTCGCTGGGAGTTTTACCCTCCCGCAACACCACGAAAAGCCGGTGGCTTCTCCAACTACGACCCGGTCAAGAACCAGCTCGTCATCGCGGGCGTGGGCGGCAATCCCTCCAACCTCGGTCTGCCCACCATCTACCACTACTTCGCTCCGCGTACCGGATTCGCCTACAGGGCAACAGACCAGCTTGTCATCCGTGGCGGCTTCGGCATCAGCTACATGCCATTTGGCGACAATACCTACGCCTATAACTACCCCGTACGCGCAAACAACGCCTATGGTTTGACAGGCTCTTCCCCTTACACTGGGACGGTTCTCGCCGATGGCATTACACCCGCCACCTTCCAGAACGGCTTCCCGGCCCCTGTTCCCATTCCTATTCCTTCCAACGGCATCATCCCCACCAATACGCCAACTCTGATATCCCAGACCTACTACCAAATCCCAAAGTCCTATAGAAACCCCATGGTTGAATCCTGGAACGTCGCTGTCCAGCAGGCGCTCCCAGGTAACATGTCCCTGCAGGTCGCCTACGTCGCTAATCACGGCAGCCACCAGTCTGTCAGCCAGAACATTAACCTGCCGAGGACCTACGGCGGCGGTAATGCATCTGAGCCCGAATACCACTGCGTCGGCTGCCCCGATAACAATGGCAAGGGACCGTACCGCACAGCGGCTACCAACGTGTACTTCCTGGGCTTCTCCTCGAACTACCAGGCTCTTCAGGCACAGCTTATCCGCAGAACCTACAAAGGCCTCTCCTTCACTAGCGGCCTGACCTGGGCCAAAGGCATGGGTTACGCAACGGGCGGCGATGACAACGGCGGCCTCACCTTCTACGCCGACCTCAAGAGAAACTACGCGCCTAACGACTTCGACCGCACACTCAACTTCGAGCAGAGCTTTACCTATGAGCTGCCCTGGGGCATAGGTCACAGCCATCTCAATTCAGGCATTGGAGCAGCCGTCCTCGGTGGATGGAAGCTCTCCGGCGTCGTCTCCATCGTCTCCGGCACACCCTTTACCGTGACCGCCAGCGGCAGTTCACTCAACACTCCGGGAACGTCACAAACCGCGTCCCTTAACGGCAGCTTCAAAGTTCTCCACGGAATCGGCACCAGCACCCACTGGTTCAATACCTCTTCCTTCTCGCAGCCGGCAGGATGCACTACCCCCTATCCGAACTGCGACGCAACCGTCGGCCTCGGCAACACAGGACGCAACCAGTTCCGCGGTCCTGGCTACATCCAAGACAACCTCTCCCTCTTCAAGAGCTTCAGGATCTTCCGTGAATCCTCTCTGACGACGGGGATCCAGGCCACACAGCTCAGCAACACGCCGCAGTTCTCCAACCCGAACGGCAGCTTCACCTCAGGCAGCTTCGGCCAGATCACCGGCACAGTCGGCAGCGGCCAAGGCGGCGTCAACTCAATCGGCGGCGGACGCTCACTGCAAGCATCCGCCCGCATCGCCTTCTAAACCTGAGCCAGCAAAACAACCGGGCCGCCCAATCATCGGGCGGCCCATTCCTTTTCATGCAGTGAATCTCAGGCTAAATTAACCCTCTACTTCGTCACTGGGGTCTCGCCCAACAGCGTATCCACGCACCCCGCCGGCTTCGTCACCGGATTGCACCGCGCCACCAGCCCATTCGGAAACTCCACTACGAACTTCGTCCACGGCGAAGGCTCCGAGCGGGGATAGTCCGTGCTAATCATCTGCGCGCCGCTGGCCAGCACTTCGTCGCGCCGTCGCGTGTCGTTCGTGCGCGCCTCCTCTGTGCCTTCGTCCGAGCGCGTCCGCACCAGATACCCCTGCTTCACGAGCGCATTGATCTCCGCCGGGGTTCCCTCGTTCTGCTCCGTAAACGCCGCATCGGGAGCGCCAGGCACGGCGTTGGTGAACAAAATTCGTCCACGCAGTGAAGGATGTCCTTCCGTATACAGCGTCTCCTCCTTGCGCTGATCCATCAGGAAGACAACCTTGCCGCGCGCCTCGGCCAGCGTCGGCCAGTTGCCCGCAAGCACTGCTTCATTGAGTGTCTTGTACTTCCCGCGCACATCGTCCGGCGTCACCATCTCGCTCTTCGAGAACACCGACAGAATTGCCTTGTCCATCCTATCCAGAACGGCGGGAGTAAACGGAAGCGCCTTCGCAGCGTTCGGAATCTCCTCGACGTCACCCTCCTTCGTCTCCACCAGAATGAAGATCGGCAGGTGATGCGGATGCGCGCGCGACCACTCCCGCACCTCCGTCAGGCAGGTCACGAAGAGATGGCACGTGCTGCGCTGATCGAAGCCCTGCATGTGCATCACCTTGAACCCCGGCTTCTCCATCTCGTGATACGGATCGAAGCTCGGGCCTGGCGGAAGTCCTGTCTCCTTGACCGCATCGTCGAGCCACAGATGTGCGTACCGTCCACCGGACGGGTCGGCAAAGATGTCGAGTTCAATCTGCCTCACTCCGCCCGAAAGCTGGTCGGCCAGCGGTGCATGATGATAATCGAGTCCATGCAGCGCCTTCGGGTTCTTCATTTCCAGAAACTTCCGCTCGCTCGGCGCAAACCCCGCGTGATAGCTGTTATGTGAACCAATCACCTGAATCTGGTTCAGCCTGACCACCTTGTCCTGTGCCGCCGCGTTGTTCTCCTGGGCCCCGGCAACCACGCACAACATGGCGCCCAACGCCACACACACCGCACCACGCAAAGCCATATTTACCTCAATTCAAAAATTAGATTTCAGATCAAGAGTTGGACTTCATCACCATACTGCAAACGGCTACGGCGCCGCACCTCCCGCGTGCGACACCGTAGCCGTCAAATACCACTTCGTTGTTCCAACGTCCCTCCGGTTTAGAAGATAATCTTCGCCGCCAGTTGCAACTGCCGTGCCGGATACGCCGAGGAGATGGAGCCGAACGTGCCGTTGCTTACGTTTCCATCCGGTGCCTGATAGTTGACCTTATTGAGCACATTGAACGCCTCGGCGCGGAAGTCGAAGGTCGATCCCTCTCGCCACAGCGGAAACGCCTTGTGCAGTCCGAGGTCTGTCTGGAAAAACGCCGGCCCCACAACCATGTTGCGCTGCGCATTGCCGATTGGGTAGCCGGACGTAGGCGCTGAAACGCCGATGGGTGAGGTGGGGGTAGCCTTCAGCAAATAGCCAGTCAGAGCGGTCGCGGTCTTCACACGGTTCGACGCTGGAGCAACGGCCCTTCCATTGACGTTAGGCCGATACGTGTATAGGTCGGTGACGTTTGTGGTCGTCGACGTGCTGTTGTTGTACGTAAGGTTGGTCGGCAGGCCACTGTTCATATTGTTGATGACGGTGATCTGCCATCCGCCGAGAAGCGAGTTAAGGGCATACGGAGAGTTGGCCCCGAAGCGGCGTCCCCGGCCATACGGCAGATCGTAGATAATCGCCGTCGTGTTGTTCAGCGGCTGGTCATAGTTCGATCGGCCGTAGTCACTCATCGGGTTCGCCCAGTTCACGCGCGAGTTATCTCCATTGCTCGTCTCCAGGTGCCCACCCGATAAATCGAATGTGCGTCCCCATGTGAATGAGTTGAGCAGATACACGCCGTTCCCATAGCGTTTCTCCACCTTGAACTGGAGCGAGTTGTAGTTCGAGATTCCTCCGCCCCACGCGATCTCGATGTCTCCGAACGTCGGGATCGGACGCCGCGCCTTCAGCGACTGGGTGCAATTTGTCGCCAGCGCCGCCGTGCAGAAGGCCGCCTGGTTATAGTCGGCAAGGATCTGTAGGTGCGTTCCCTTGCTCCCGACATACGCCACGTCCATCACAACCTGCCCCGGCAGCTCACGCTGGACCCCGAGGAAATAGCTCTGCACATACCCGGTCTTCGTGTTCGCCGGAATGTACCGCGATGTCACCAGCGCCGGATTGAAGGCTGAAGGAGCGGTTAGGTTGACCGCATAACCCTGCTGCGTCTGGCGGAAGCACGTTGTCTGGTCCTGCGTGTCGCCAACGCAGCGATTCGTCAAGCTTGGCTTCGGGTTGTTGATGGTTGCATTCACAACGTTCGGCCCGTTGTACGTAAGGTTGTTCTCACCGCCCGCGCGGTTGAACTGCGTATAGCTGATTCCATACCCTGAACGAATGACCGTATTCGGCGTCGCGCTGTATGCAAACCCCAGACGCGGCCCGAAGTTAGTCAACGGCATATTGACCAGCGCGCGGTCGTAGATCGAGCCGCTCTTCGCCTGGATCAACGTGTTCGTCGCCGGATTGAAGTTGGCCAGCTTGTTGTTCGCCTCGTACTGCGGCGTTGCCAGTTCGTAGCGCAGGCCTGCGTTGATCGTCAGGTTCGGCATCACCTTGATGTCGTCCTGGAAGTACATGAAGTTCATCCGCTGGCGCACCGACGCGATGAAGAAATTGGTCAGTGAGTAGGAGCTGCGGTT
The DNA here is from genome assembly GCF_035763405.1 of Edaphobacter sp. Classification (NCBI taxonomy): domain Bacteria; kingdom Pseudomonadati; phylum Acidobacteriota; class Terriglobia; order Terriglobales; family Acidobacteriaceae; genus Edaphobacter; species Edaphobacter sp. The sequence goes on along the minus strand of NZ_DASUBE010000081.1, from coordinate 12,881 downwards.
CCCCAGCATAAAATCTGCAAGGTTCTGCGCCTGCTGAAGCTGCGAAAAGGCATCTGCTGGAGTTCCTGGTGCAGCGGAGAATTTCCCAGCATAATTGTCCTGGCCGTAGCTCGGGTTGTAGTCGTTGATCTGCGTATTGATCGCCTGGTACTCATACCCAACCTTCATCGAGTGCTTGCCGTGGACCAGCGTGTAGTTCACCTTCGGATTCAGCACCGAAGGATTCTGAAACTGGGGACTAGCCGGTTGCGTGCCGAACTGCGAGAACCCGGTCACGCTCTGCGCGTTCAGGCTGCGCACAATGATCGGATCCGTCGGAATGCCGTTGGTGATTCCATTCGCGATCAGCAGGCTCGGGTTGCCCAAGCCATACGGAGACTTGCCGCCTTCGTTATGGCCGATACCCACACGCACATCCAGCAGCGATGCCGGCGTGATCACCCACGTTGCGCCGACCGCAATCTGCCGATTGTACAAATGAACGTTGGCATTCGCATTGCCGCCCGCGATCCCGCCGAATGTCGGCGGATCGAAGATGGCCGTCTGATGCTGGCTGTACACGCCAAAGATGCTGAGTTTCTGGTTGAAGGTGTGATCGATACGGATGTCGCCTTTGTTATCGTTGATCGTGCCGCGCGGGAACGCGGAGAAGTTGTTGCTATAAGCCGCCTGCGTATTCGACGCGGCGCCGTTGTTCGGACCAGGCAACGCAGCCAGAACGGCCTTGGCGAACGGAATCTGGTCGCTCGTCGGGATCACGCCGTTGGCGTAGATCTGCCCGGTTACGGGGTTCTGCACCGGGATCGGTTTTGTTGTTCCGTCGGCATAATGCACGAGGAACGTTCCCGTGCGCTGCTCCATCGTCGGCAACGTCGACGTACCATACGACAGCGCAATCTGCCGCACACCCTCATAATCCGCAAAGAAGAACGTGTGGTCGCGCCAGATCGGCCCGCCGAATGTCCCGCCAAATTGATTGCGGATGAATGCGGGTTTCACTCCGGAAGACGGACGGAAAGGCCCGATCGCATTGAACACCGTGTTGCGGTTGTAGTCCCAAGCCCTACCGTGGAACTGGTTCGTCCCGCGTCGGATGCTGGCGTTGATCACCGCTCCCGAGGCACGTCCATACTCTGCGCTGTAGTTGTTCGTCTCGAGCCGAAACTCCGAGACCGCATCCGGCGACGGTGGAATGTTCTCATTCGCAAATCCCTGGTTCGACGTGCCGTAGGAGTTATTATCCAGACCGTCCAGCAGGAAGTTGTTGAACGCGCTGCGCTGCCCATTCACGTTGAACGACGCTTCGCGGCTCGTTGTGGACTGGTTCTCCAGAAACGACTTCCGCACCCCCGGCGCCAGTAGCGCCAGATCGGCATACGACCGTCCGTTCAGCGGAAGGTTCTCGATCTCCCGCGTGCCCACCACCTGCCCGCGCGAACTCGTCTCCGTCTCAAGCACCGACGGCGCGGCAGACACCGTCACCGCCTCGCTCACCGAGCCCGGCTTCATCAGCACGTCCACCCTCTGCCGCGCGTTTGTCGTCACCGTAAACGGCTCCGTCTGGACACGCTGAAAGCCGCCCGCCTCGGCCGCAACCGTGTAGCTGCCGATCGGCACGCTCGAAAACTCGTACCGCCCGTCTCCGTCGGAGGTCGCCTTCTGAGTGATCCCCGTCGCCTTATTGGCAAGCGTCACCGTGCTGTTTGGAATCGCCGCGCCGGACGAGTCCCGCACGTACCCCAGCACCGAGGCCGACTCAAATTGCCCATACGCGCTCACCCCAGCCAACAACAACAGCGCCATCGCCAAACTGAGCCAGCGCCACGCACAGGGCTGGATCGTCCCGCGCACCACTTCAGATAATGTTGTTCTTTTTTCTGTTCGCATTCTGGCATCCTCAAATGGTTGGTAAAAAAATCTATCCACAGCCGTCATCCTTCCGCATACCTTAGCCTGCATCTCAAAGGAAACAGGCCTCGGCCTTGCGGCCTTCTCATGGGTGATTGCCCAAAACACTACCCACTCCGTCATTACACTGTCAACAGAAATCGCATTACGACATCGATAACGTATTTATACCAAAATCCTCGGTATCTCATTATTAATAAATGGAATAAGCAAAATTAACAGAATGTTTAGCGTAAACTTATCTGGCTAAATGAGCCAGCCGGTCTAATGTCGTGGACCAAAGGCCGCTCAGACTCTGTTGCGTCATTCTAGGGTAAAAACCGCATCAGCACCTGGTCTAGATTTCAATAGGACTGCACACCATCATCTTTCGCTGCGTTACCGCTTAAGTCGAGCGAATCCTGAAGGCAGGCCACGGGTCAGGCATGAGATTGCTGAAAGAGCCATCTCCTTAATATTTAGCTCGTAGAGCGCGCAGCAAGAGACGCGAATCAGCCCGTCAGCTCTATTTATTCGCACATTGCAGCAGTGTCAGATGGGGTACAAGCCGTAGCTCGATGAAGATGCTGCCTGCGTTACTTGATAACGCCGCGGTCACTCTGAGCAATGAAGTCGGCAAGATAGACCACGTGCTCGCCGAATTCTCCGGCAGCAATTTTTTCGCGGATTGCTTTCAGGGCCTCCGTGGTGTTCAGCTTCGAGGCTTGCAGCAAGCGATAGGCGGCGCGCAGCTCCTTGAGCTGTGCCGGAGTGAAGCCACGGCGTTCAAGGCCGACTTTGTTCAAGCCATAGGCGTGGTTGTTGCGCTCAATCGACGTGAGCGAATAGGGCAGCACGTTCTGCGTGATTGTGGTGCCTCCGCCGATGTAGCTGTACTTTCCGATAACGCAGAACTGGTGGACCGGGCAGAGCGCGCCGACGACAGCATAGTCCTCGACCGTAACGTGGCCGGCGAGCGTGGCGGAGTTGGCCAGAATACAGCCGTTGCCGATGGAGGAGTCGTGGCCAATGTGCGTGTAGGCCATGATGAGGCAGCCGCTGCCGACGCGCGTAACGCCTCCTCCTCCAGTCGTCCCACGCGAGATAGTGACATACTCACGGATCGAGTTGTTGTCGCCGACCTCGCAGCGCGTTGGCTCGCCTGCGTACTTCAGGTCTTGCGGCGCGATGCCGAGGCAGGCGAAGGGAAAGATGCGGTTGTTGCGGCCGAGTGTAAGGTGGCCGTCGAGGACGACATGGGAGATGAGCTCACATCCTTCGCCGAGGACCACATTCGGCCCGATGGTGCAGTAGGGGCCTACTGCACAGCTAGCCGGGATTTGCGCTCCTGGCTGAACGATGGCTGTGGAGTGTACGCTCACTCGGGCGCGGCCTCGGAGTGGGACTTCTTTGCCGCGCGGGGAACGAGCGCGCACATGACCGTCGCTTCGCAGACAACTTTGCCTTCGACGGTTGCCGTGCCTTGCATCCGGACTGCGGTCGAGCGCCAGTTGAGCACCTTAACCTCGATGCGGACCTGATCGCCAGGAACGACTGGGCGGCGGAACTTCGCGCTGTCTATGCCCGTGAAGACCATCAGCTTGTTGTCGCGGTCGGGAATCTCGGTGAGCAGCAACGCGCCGCCAGCCTGGGCGATGGCTTCGACCATCAGGACTCCGGGCATGATCGGATAGTCGGGAAAGTGCCCCTGAAACTGCGGCTCGTTGAAGGAGACATTCTTGATGGCGACAATGCGCTGTTTGCGCTCAACTTCAACAACCCGATCGATGAGAAGGAAAGGATAGCGATGGGGCAGGATGGACATGATCTCGACGATGTCCATCGTCCGTGTGTTGGCCTCGGCGGTTTCCGGCGCGGCGGCAAGGGTTGCAGTCGAATCGCTCATAGCAACCCTGAGTATAAACTCCGACTACTTTTTCTTCAGCGCAATGTCAGGGTTGAAGAGGTTCTGCGCGAGCCCGGTGTTGTACTGGATGCTCGTAATGAAGGTCTGGGCGACCATCTCGCCGTTGTGGTAGCGGGTGACGGTGTAGGGTGTGGGCAAGCCCTGGACAGTATGGTAATCGTCGTACTCTTCAACATCGTGGTCATAGTCGTTGAAGGTAGTGTTGCGCCATTGGAAGGAGCGGCGCAGCGGCAGGTGGGTGTTGGCGTCAAGATCGAGTGTGACGGCATCGTTATCGGCCCCGAGGATGGTGACTTTGTCGGCCATCCGCCGTTCGACCATGGACGTGCCACCGTAGAGCACCATCACGCCAGGTGCTTTAACCCAATCCTTGACGATGGACTCAATGGAGTGGGCACGACGCCGGTAGAAATCCTCGACCTGTTTTTGAGGCAGAGTGGTTTTCCCCTTATAGGTGATCTCATAGCCGGTCTTGTCGCGCCAGATCTGAACGACGTCAATCTTCTTGCCGGGCATAATCATGCCGCGATCGGTGAGGAAGCCGATACGCATGGCCTCCGGGCGATTGGGACCGGGAAACTGACGGGAGAGCTTGAATTGGATGATGAAGCCGTTCGGTTGTCCCTGGAAGAAGGCGGAGGACTGACCGCGCTCCTCCATGTCCTGCCGGTTGAGCCACGCCTCGCCGCCAAGCGCCGTAACCATCTCATCAATGAGCTGGCTGCCGCGCTGTTCCTCGTTCTGGCCGGAGGGCTGCGCGGGCGAGGCGCTGGGAATTGCATTAGCCTGCGCCCGAAGCGTCTGCGCGGGGAGAGCAATCAGGGCCAAGGCAAGGACAAGCGAGAGGATAGCGCGTTTCATTCAGGCTCCGCTTCATTCGACGGCAACCGGACAGCGCCGGAAGCAGTAATTTTCTGCATATTTGACGCTACTGAATCATCTTATCTTGGCGCAAGGTGACGGGCTGCAGGATCCATTCGGCCCGTAACTCGTAAAAGCCGGCCAATTCCTTTGTTATGGAGAGTGAAGCATGAAGATTGCTGTTTTAATAGCTAGAATCCTGCTGGGCCTCGTGTTCTTTGCATTCGGCCTGAATTTTTACATTCACTTTATGCCCGCGCAACTGCCTCCGGGCGATGCAGGCACGCTGATGGGCGTGATGTTCAAGCATGGATGGTTTGCGTTTTATAGCGTCCTGTTCGTCGTTGGCGGGTTGCTGGTTCTGATTGGGAGGTTCGTGCCCGTCGGTCTTGTACTGCTGGGGCCGATTCTTGTGAACATCCTGTTATTTCACATGACACTGAATCCGTCCGGTATCTGGCCCGGTCTGGTTCTGACTGTACTGGAGATCTTCCTGATCTATGCGTACAGGGAGCACTTCAAGGCCTTGTTTACACCGGGTTGGATCCGCTGAGTTCGGTTTAGCGGTCAGCGTTTCTCTGTCTTGAGTTTTTCCTTTGCCATACGGAGCTTCCTGCTCTCGGCGATGAGACGCTTTTGCGCTTTCGCGGGCATGGCGAGTGCGGCGCGGGTTTTGGGTGGGAGCTTGGCGGCGGTAATTTCGTAGGCCGCAGCAAGCTGCTGCTCCCACTCACTGGAGCGGAAGACGCTCCATCGCTCGACCGCTACCCAATGGATGCGCGCCATATACGGTGCAGGCGAGATGCCCTCGATTTCGAGAAGCTCCGCGTAGCGTTCCGGACCGGCGGAGTACGAGATGACATGCCGGTGCTGGCCGTCGTCCAGATTGACGAGCGCGAACATCTTGCCGCCGATGGCCTTGTCGCCTACCCAGAAGACGAGATTCGCACCCCATTGCATGGTCTCGACGACGTGAGGAAGGGTGAGGAGGTAGGCGCGGATGCGTTCGGCGTCCATGGGAGTGAGCATAGGAGCATGTTATCGTTTTGCATGAACCAAACCCCTTTCAGCCGGAAAGTGTTGCTGATTGCGGCTGGTTTGATATCTGTTGCCGTTCCCGTTATATCTGGGCAGAAGATCGCTTCTGTGTCGGCGACGTCATCCCAGGATGCGGCCCGCGCGTACACGCCGACGCTCACCTTTGATGTTGCATCGATCCGGCAGAGCCCCGTTGCGGATTCTTATGTGGTCGGGGGATTTTTCTCGCCTCACTCCAGTTTGTTGCGTCTGACAAACTTCGACGTCAGGAACCTGCTCAGCATGGCATACGGTGTCCGGTGGGATCAGATAAGAGGTCTGCCGGATTGGGGCGTGATGTTCAATATCGAGGCAAGGTCGGACAGCGCCGCTGATGAACGATTGGCAAAGTTGAGCAAAGCTCAAGAACTGCTTGAAGATCAGCACATGCTTCAAGTGCTGATCGCCGACCGCTTCAAGCTGAAGGTTCATTGGGAGACCCGGGAAGGCCCGACCTACAACCTCGTCGTAGCGAAGAATGGACCGAAGTTGAGAGAAACCAGAAACGAGCCACCAAGCCCGGAAGAGGTTAAGGGCTGGGGCGGCCAACCCGTACCCCGTCTTTACCAGCAGGGCGATAGTAATGTTGGGTTTGATTTCATTGCCAACGGGTGCTCCATGGAGGATATCGTCGGTATGCTGGCAGAACAATTTGGCCGTCCCGTTTCGGATAAGACTGGGCTTACCGGCAAATATGACTTTACGCTGCGGTACCACGGCGTCCGTTTGAGCGACAGGCCCGCCGATGATCTGGATCCTGTCCCAACGCTCGATACAGCGATTCAGGACCAGCTTGGGCTGAAGCTGCTGCCGGCAAAGGGCCCTATACAGATCCTCGTTGTCGACCATATCGAGCGGCCTTCGGAGAATTAGTACCGCAGGTCAGTGCGCCATGACCGCTCTCCTCGATCTTTGGCTGGCGAATCTTTCCGGTCTTTATACTGTGGAATATGCCCACATTTCCATCGCTTGAAGAACAGCTTGACCTGATTACCAAGGGAGCATCTGAGATTATTCCGCTGGATGCGCTGAAGGAGCGGATTGCGAAGTCGATTGCCACTGGCGTGCCCATGCGCATCAAGGCCGGGTTCGACCCGACTGCGCCTGATCTGCATCTGGGCCATACGGTGCTGATTCGCAAGCTCAAGCACTTTCAGGATCTCGGCCACACCGTCATCTTTTTGATCGGAGATTCCACAGCGCTGATTGGCGACCCGACCGGGCGCAATGTAACGCGGAAGCCGTTGACTCCCGAGCAGATCCAGGCCAACGCGGAGACGTACAAGGAGCAGGTATTCAAAATACTCGACCCCGCGAAGACCGAGGTGCGGTACAACTCGGAGTGGCTCGACAAGCTAAGCTACTACGACATAGTGCGGCTGCTAGCGCAGTTTACGGTGTCGCAGATGCTCGAGCGCGAGGACTTCCACAAACGGTTTGACGCGGAGCAGCCGATTGCGCTGCACGAGATGATCTACCCCATCGCACAGGGTTACGACTCTGTGGCACTGGAGTGCGATGTCGAACTTGGAGGCACGGACCAGAAGTTCAACCTGATGCGCGGCCGCGACCTACAGAGGCACTTCGGCCAGCCGCAGCAGATTGTGCTGATGACCTCGATCCTCGAAGGCCTCGACGGCGTGCAGAAGATGTCGAAGTCGCTGGGCAATGCGATTGGCATCCACGAGCCCGCGGCTGAGATGTACGGCAAGCTCATGTCGATCTCCGACGACCTGATGTGGAAGTACTGGACGATGCTCACCGACAAGCGCGGGTCTGAGATTGAGGCGATGCGGGCCGACGTGGCCAGCGGCAAGCTGCATCCGATGCAGGCCAAGAAGAATCTCGCGTGGGAGATTACGCGGGACTTCCACACAGCGTCCGAGGCGGATGCTGCAGCCGAAGGGTGGGCGACGCAGTTTCAGCAAAAAGGCGTTGCCTCCGATCTGCCGGTAGTCGAAGTCTCGCGTACCGTGCTAGGGGAAGAGGACGGCGGCGTGCGCGTGTCAAAGTTGCTGCAACTCGCTGGGTTGGCCAGTTCAGCGGGAGAGGCAACCAGGAAGATCGGCGAAAACGCTGTCAGTGTGAACGGGGAGAAGTTCTCCGGCAAACTGCTTGCGAAAGATGTTCTAGGCAACGAACCGGTATTACGACTGGGAAAGAAGAGCGTTCGTGTGCAATGGGTGGACTGACCGCGCAAGTGCGCCCGAGATGTTGAAAAGATAGGCAACCAATGTTTTTTCATGGTCTTGCGCTAACATGGACGCTTGGAAGAGCATCTCAAATGTATGCGGACTCGATGGTGGTTGCGTGTTCTGGTTCTTACGGCTATAGCAACAGTCTGCGCCTCAGCCTATGCGCAGGATGCGAAGCAGATTGTGCAAAAGGCGGTCGAAGAAGAGTTGGCCGCCAGCAAGGCCGACCACTCCCTGTGGCGCTATCGCGATAATCGGAAGGACGCGGGCACGGTCTACATCGTCGTTCAGACTTCTCAGGGCAGCGTGAAGGAACTGGTTGAGCGCAACGGCCAGCCGCTTTCCGCATCCGATGCTGCCGCAGAGCACCAACGCGTTGAGAATTTCATCCACAGCCCCTCGCTGCTTCGCAAGCAACAACGTGACAGTGCACAGGACGACAAGAACGCCGAAGACCTGCTGCGGATGCTGCCCAACGCATTCGTATGGAAGGTCGTGAGTGATACCAGCGACCTGACGACGCTGAACTTCGAACCCAATCCGAATTTTGATGCGCCCGACATTAAATCGAGGGTAATGGGTACGATGGCCGGCGAGATGGTCATCGACAAGAAGTGGCATCGCATTCGCACGTTTAAAGGAATGCTGACGCAGGATGTCTCCATCGGTTGGGGCATTCTGGGTAAGCTGCGCAAGGGCGGCACCTTCGATGTGGAACGGCGCGAGATTGCACCGGGTATTTGGCAGATTGTCGAGACACACGTTCACATCAACGGTCGCGCGCTGTTCTTCAAGAGCATCGGCGAGCAGCAGGACGAGATCTCATCGGAGTTCACGCGCGTGCCCGACTCCACGACACTTGCAGAGGCCCTCGAGTTGCTGAAAGCCCCGCTTGGCGAGCACTCCGATCCGCCACGGAAATGATTGCCGCCCGCAAGGCAGTATGCTTCTGACTGATGGCAAAGACACCTTATCCACAGACTGACCGCGAACTGATGCGCAGGATCGAACGTTCACCCGGCCATCGCGCGGGATATAAACAGCTTGTCCGCGAGCTTGGACTGGGCGGCGGGCGTGCTCGCCGGTTGCTGCTCGAACAGCTTGCCAGAATGACCGCGCGCGGCGAACTGGTGAAGCTGGACGCGGAGCAGTGGGCCCTTCCTTCAGCTGCACCGGAGAAGACAGCGCGGCCCTCACGTGGTGCGGGAGAATCTACTCCGCAGTTTCGCGCCACACGCGATCGGCTAATTGCAGGGCGGCTGGACCTGCATCGGGACGGTTATGGATTTGTTCGGCCCAACGGAAGCACCAACCGGGAAGATGATCTGTTCATTCCGCCCAATGAGTTGGGCGGCGCGATGCAAGGCGATGAAGTGCTGGCGGACGAGGCTCCACGCGGGCGAGATGGGCGACGCTCGGGCCGTGTAGTTCGTGTGCTGACGCGGCGAAACCAGACTGTGGTGGGCGTGTTTCACTATGCCCGCTCGCACCGCAGCAGAAGCGCGTGGGAAAACCCCCCGCTGGTCAACGGAAACTACATCACGCCACTCGATGAACGGATGACGCAGCCGATTCTGATCCCGGACGGGGCCGAAGTTGCGGCGATTCTCAAGGACAGCCCACATCGCGTGATGGGCAAAGAAGCCCTGACGCAGCAGGCACATTGGACTTCGCTCTTGTCTGGGAAGATCGACCTCTCGAAGCCGCTGGAAGGACTGGCAGTTGATGTCGAAGTGACTGACTTCCCTACGCCGGGACGCCCGGCACGCGGGCGTGTCATCGAGGTGCTGGGGCCTCCCGATGCGTTTGGCGTGGATGTGGAGATCATCATCCGCAAGCACCACCTGCCGTACACATTCCCGACGAATGTGCTCGCTGAGGCTCAGGATTCAGCAACGCAGACTGTAGAGACGCTTGACGAAGAGAAGCTTGGCCGGCGGCGCGACTTTCGCGGGTTGCCGATTGTCACCATCGACGGAGAAACGGCACGCGACTTCGACGATGCCGTGTTGGTGCGGCCGCTGCCGAACGGAAACTGGGAACTGCAAGTCCATATTGCGGATGTGAGCTGGTATGTGCGGCCTGGAACGGCGCTGGACCTGGAAGCGCGCCTGCGAGGCACATCTGTCTATTTCCCGGACCGCGCGATTCCTATGCTGCCGCCTGAACTTTCGAGCGGAATATGCAGCCTGCGTCCGGATGAAGACCGGCTGGTTCAAAGCTGCGTGATGGAGATTGACGCGCGCGGCGAGGTGCTGGGGTATGAAGTCTGCGAAGGGATCATCCGCAGCGCAAAGCGAATGACCTACACGCAGGTGCAGGCAGTGCTCGATGGCGACCCCGTCGCGCGTGCAGAGTTTATCGCGCTGGTTCCGGAGTTCGAGAGGATGCATGAGCTGGCCCTGAAGCTGAATCAGAAGCGGCAACGGCGCGGCTCCATCGACTTCGACTTGCCTGAGCCGGTGATCCAGTTCGATCCCGACGGCAATATGCAGGCCATTGTGCGGTCGGAGCGCGGATGGGCGCATCGGCTTATCGAAGAGTTCATGCTGAGCGCCAATGAGTGCGTTGCGCACTGGATTGAAGCGCAGGGAGTACCGAGCATCTATCGCATCCATGAGACTCCCGATCCGAAGCGCCTCGTGGAGTTTGAGGAGACAGCGAACCAGATGGGCTACTCGCTCGGCCTGAGTAATCTGCCTATAAAACGCATGCAGATGAAGGCCGATCGCCGCGATGCCCGCGGACGAGGACGCGAAGTGAAGACGCACGAAATCGTGGAAGCGATTCCAGTAACTCCGCAGATGTACCAGCGGCTGACGGCGAAGATTGAAGGCAAGCCGGAGGAGCGCATTCTGTCCTACCTGATGCTGCGTTCGCTCAAGCAAGCGCGCTACAGCGAGAAGAACATAGGCCACTTCGCGCTGGCTTCGCCCAGCTATACGCACTTCACCTCGCCCATCCGGCGGTATCCGGATCTGATCGTGCATCGGTTGCTGCGCCAGTTGATTCAGGACGGTGCGGACACGCGCGGCGGAACGATACTATCGAGCGATCCACAGCCGTGGCAGGCGGCACAAAACGGCAAGAAGATCGAGCGCATAGAGTTGCGCGCGGCGGAAGGGCCCATTCCGTCAGCAGAGTTGGATGCGATTGCCATCGAGTCGAGTCAGAGCGAGCGCCGCGCCGATGATGCCGAACGCGAGCTGATCGAATGGAAGAAGATTCGATTCATGGAAGACCGTGTCGGAGAAGACTTCAACGCGATCATCCTTTCCTGTACGAAGTATGGATTCTTCGTGGAACTGGACGATCTTTTTATCGAGGGCCTGGTTCCGATTGGAACCCTGCAAGATGATCGCTATTTCTTCCGGGATACCGACCGCCAGATTGTCGGGACGCGGAACGGACGTGTCTACAAAATGGGACAGCCGGTGCATGTCCTGCTCGACCGGATCGACCGGCAACAGCGCCGACTGCAATTCGCGCTCGTGTCTTCAGAAGAAGGTACGGCAAATCAGCAGCAGGCATTACGAAGGAGCAAGGCTAAGCCCTCTGATATGAAGAAGGGTTCAGGCAAATCCGGCAAGACGAAATCCGCCATGCCGAAGCAGAGCAGGAAGTCTCACGGTAGGCGTCGTTAGCGTGCGGAGGCAACCGTACCCTCGATCAACCCAGTCAGCAGCATCGTCAGCGAGAGCGCGAGGATGGTCACGCGAAAACGGTGAAACTCGTCCCAGCGGCAACGGTCGCGGAGCCAGCTACGGTGAGGCTGTTCGGGATTCATGCCGGCAATGCGGTTGTTGATGGGCACAAGACTGGTGACGGTGAACAGAATCGCAATCGCCCATAGGACAGTCGAAGAGAAGATGAGCAGCCCAGGACCTGAGCTGATGCGTCCGTGCTCAAAGGCCGCACCTGCCATCAGCAGGAGCGCGAGCGCGTACCAGTAGGGCATGAATCGGCCCAACGAACTGGCCAGGAGAGGCGCCGTCTTTGCATGGGTCGTGTCGCTCAAACGATGGAGTTGTGGGTGGACGAAAGCAGCGATGGCAAACTCATTGCCCACCAGCGTTCCAGCCACAGCCGCGGTCAAAACATCGTATGCAATCGCCGTCATAGAGATTCGATGCGGCAGGCCAGCTAAAGGCATCGTAAAATAGAGTCTGCAAAGGAGCCGAAGCACGCGATGGCACATATGGTTTTTTGCACCAAATATAAGGCAGAGATGGAAGGCCTGGACGAGCCGCCGTTTGACTCGGACTTCGGCCAGAAGATATACAAGAACGTTTCGAAGAAGGCCTGGGCAGCTTGGGTGGAGCACCAGAAGATGCTGCTGAACGAGTACCGCTTGCAGCCGTGGACTCGCGAGGCGCAGGAGTTTCTGGTCGAACAAATGAATGCGTATTTTTTCGGCGAGGGCAGCGCATTGCCGAAGGAGTATGTCCCTCCATCTCAATAATTGACTGGCCCAGCGAAAACGGGCCAGTCAGTGTACACTTAACTCTGTTCGGTACCCCAGTGCCGCCCGCTTGGGTGGTGCCCTGAACGAGTCGGGACGTGGCTCAGCCTGGTAGAGCGCACCCTTGGGGTGGGTGAGGTCGCTAGTTCGAATCTAGTCGTCCCGACCATTCCTCAGATTTGGCCCTTCTGACAATCATGTCGAAGGGCTTTCTATATGTAGGCACGACACTTACGGCATCTACCGCGCAGTTCGAAAATAGCATTCTGAGCAATTTGGCTTTTTCGGTCGAATTCTGCGAAACATACAGTAGATAGGCCTTATTTGCGAGTTCTAGAGCATTTTACCCATAGGTATATCACTTGATTCTTTTCCTGACGTCTTGAGTCTGCGAGTGTGAGTCATGGCTCGTGCGTATAGCGATGATTTGCGGCGGAAGGTGTTGCAGGCGTATTTGGGTGGCAAGGGAACG
>NZ_DASUBE010000080.1:0-26416 GCF_035763405.1 Edaphobacter sp. | reverse complement strand
GTTCTTCGGGTTGTGCTTCGACAGCACCTTCGTGATCGCCGCCGTCAGCGTCGTCTTGCCGTGATCGATGTGTCCGATCGTTCCAATGTTCACGTGCGGCTTTGACCGATCAAATTTTTCCTTCGCCATGACTCTCTCCGTCTCCTGTGTTGGCCGGCGCAGACCGGCGTTGTGTTCAAATCCAAAATCTAAAATTGGGGATCAATAATATGCGTACAACTTGAAGAACTTCTGCCGCAGCTCAGGCGCGACCTTCTCCAGCTTGGCGAGGTAGAACTCGCGGATCTGGCCCTGGTCTCCATTGGTCAGGCGGTTATATTCGCCTGCTGTCGCCGCGCCGAGCAGACCCTTGCGCAGAATGTCCTCGAAGTCGCGGACACGCAGTTTTGCCTGGTCCACCGACTTCAAAAAGCGGGCCACCTGTCCAGAAGCAAAGGAAGATTCGACAGCCGCCTTCACCGTAGCGAACGTCTCGGGATCGGCAATCGGAAGTACAGCCTGTTCATACATCGCGTTTCACAATCTCCTGCGCGCGGCCGGGCCGGACGCCTTCAAATCTATGGAGCGGGAGACGGGAATCGAACCCGCGACCAACAGCTTGGAAGGCTGTGACTCTACCACTGAGTTACTCCCGCCCACCGCAAAAACCTGGAGCTGATGATGGGGCTTGAACCCATGACCTCTCCCTTACCAAGGGAGTGCTCTACCACTGAGCTACATCAGCTTGCCTGTTACAACCTAACTCAACAATCCTACCGCGAACCCGCCCCTACCGCGAACGTATACGTCCCAGCACGATGCGGAAAGAAAAAAAACCGAGCAGTATCCACGTCAACTGCTGAATCTTCCCCGGCTCAATCGTCCGCCAGGCGCCAAATGCCAACAGGGCCATCACCGCCAGCGCAATCCACATCCGTCCACTGCTGGCAGGGCCAAAGTCCACAACGTTCACCAGTCCTGCAATCCCTTCAACACTACCGAAAAACTAATGGTGCACAGGGGAGGATTCGAACCTCCGTAGCGCGTTGCGCGGCAGATTTACAGTCTGCTGCCATTAACCACTCGGCCACCTGTGCACATTCTGCCAAACCGAACCGACACCCAGCCCCGACACCATTCATCGCGCCCGCGCAAACCGGCAGGTCAAAGTCTGAAGGAGTCTCCGGAGGTCTGTTTGCCAGAACGGCCCAACAGTACAACCAAATCTTTCCTGCCGTATGGAACTGGAGCTGGCGAAGGGACTTGAACCCCCGACCCTCTGATTACAAATCAGATGCTCTACCAGCTGAGCTACGCCAGCCCAAACAGTCTCTTCTATCTTACTAAAACTGCCCCCTGTAAGCCCGGACCGCAGAACGCGCACCAGTGCCCGCGCAGAGTGCGCCGCAGTCGTAACTTTAGCATAGCAAGAGTGCTCAATCAACATTTCGCCGTTTCCAGCCAGCAGTCCTTCCGCACATCACCGACATCATCTCTCGTCCTTGCTGGCCCAGATGAAATCAGGAGGAAGTCTGAACCGTAAAACGACCTGTGACATACCGGCTCAACTTTTTCGGCCAGTCACGATCCATACACGGGCGCTCAATCAACACGTAGAACACGGTCCCCAACGCCAGAATCAACGGCAACACGATCACAACCCCTGCCAAATACAAATAGCCATACGTTGCACCGGGATGGATCCTCGCAAACAATCTATAGCAGCCCTCCATCACCAGTGAGTGCGTCAGATACAGGCTGTAGCACATGCCGCCCACCGTCGTCACAAACGGATTGCGAAAGAATCGGTTCAACAATCTTCCCTTGAACGCGGAGGTAAACGCTGCAAAGAGCAGCAGGGGCATGCAGTATCCGGCCGCAGGATCGCTGATGAGGAACAGAGAGCACCACAGCGGGATTCCGCCCAGGTCCCACAACCATGACGACTTCAACCGGGGTAACACCGTCAAAAACCCGTCCGCCATCAGCAGGCCAGCCAAAAAGTACTGCGCGTAGCACCCGAGCGACAAAGACAGTCGCGTCCCGTTGCCATACGGCACATGCGCCCGTACTGCGCCGAATCCAATGATCGCGACCAGAAGGCACAGACGCCTCACCCACGTCTTCCGTGCAAAGAACAGGGCTGCCAACAGCGGTGCAACCAGATAGAACTGTACCTCAATCTCAAGCGACCAGCTTGGCTGGTGAATCATCGGGAACCCGCCATAAATCAGCCAGTGCAGATAGAACAGGCTCGCTATAAGATGCGGTAGCGCAATCCACGCCGGAACATGCTTGAAGGCCACCACCAACGGAAAGCGCACCAGCAGGTTGATAATGTACGGCGGCTCCAGGCGGGTGATCCGGCGCAGAAAGTATCGCTTCAGCTTGACCTGCCGTCCTCCGGCAATGTATTGCTCGGCAAATGGCAGGCCCAACACCAGGCCACTGATGGCAAAGAAAATCGGCACGCCGCGGTCCATATGGAAAACCATGGCAAGGCCCGTTGTCACCGGAGGAACAACAAAGCAAAGCCCGCACCCCATCAGCGACATCATCGCCAGGTGATAGAAGAGCACCGACGCTATCGCGATAAACCGCAGCCCGTCGATCTCCGGGACATAGAGCCCGCTCGACGTAATACGCCGTAATGATGTCCAGATGGGTTGTCTCATTGTACTGCCTGATTTATACAAGACATAATGGCCTGCGTATATAGAGCCCAGCGGAGAGACCTCGACTCGCGCCGCATCGCTGGCCTTTCACGCTGCAATCTGCGCTAAGCTGGATACGCAGGAGCGTCTGCCTCATTTCAATCTATGCGTAAGCGAACCCGTTACTCACTCTTGGTGGCGCTGGCGCTGATCGCCGCGCTTATTGTCGCCGTGCTGCTGCGCAAGGCCGCGCCCCCCGAAGTGGCTCGGCTGCTTCCTGAGTCCGACGCGATTATCTACGCCAACCTGCGGCCCCTGCGCCTGGCCACGCACTTCGAGCGCACCCGGATTCACCACAGTCCTGAGTACCAGCACTTCATCGACGCCACCGGCATCGATCCCGAGCGCGACCTCGACTCCGTAGCGTTTGCGCTGCACCGCATGGAGGACCCCAACGGTCCCAATGGACCCGTCGGCTACTCGGAGGTCTTCGAGGGCCGCTTTGACGGCACGCGCCTGGCCCGCTATCTCGCTGCGCTCGCAACGTCGCAGGAGACCTATGATGGCCGCACCATCTATACCATCCCCGTCGGAGAAGGCAAAGACATGCGCCCGCTCCGCGTTGTGCAGCTTGGCTACGACACCATCGCCGCCTCGAACATGCCCACGACCGAGCAGATTCACTCGATCCTCGACCGCCATCGCGCCGCAGCCTCGCCCTTCTCCGGCTCGTCGCTGCTTTCGGCGCGCTACCGAGACGTTCCGCTGCTTTCAAGCGCCTGGGCCATCGGACACATCGGCCTGCCCTTCTCCGACCGAGGCTACATCAGCATCTTCGGTCTGCAACTCCCGCTCTCCGAAGACACCACCTTCGTCGCCAGCCTGCGCTACGTCGGCGTGCTCCGCCTGCGCATCGAGGAGTTTGCCCCCACCGAAGCAGATGCGGCCCACACGGCCCAGACGCTCAACACGCTGCTCAACCTCTTCCGCTCCATTCAGAAGCCGCAGCCTGCGGACCCCAACGACGCTGCATTGCTCCAGATGACCAACTCCATCAAAATTGCGCAGGATGGGGATCGCGCGGTACTCACAGCAAATGTACCGCTCGAACTGCTCAAGCAGCTCACTGCCGCCCCGCCTAGTCCGCAGCCATGATTGACGATCGAATCGTCGATCGGATGCATGTATATATTTAGATTACTGAACGATATGTTGCACTCTCCGCAAAGCCCCGCCTACCTGGCACCGTCTGGAGGCAGGTTCCACGAACTGGACTCCATGCGCGGAATCGCCGCGCTCATTGTGCTGTTTCATCACTTCATCCTCATGTTTTACCCGGGTGTCCTGACACAGCTTGATTGGCGTTCACTATTGCTCTATCCGTTCGCCTCCGGACATGAGTCAGTGATGTTCTTTTTTGTATTGAGCGGCTTCGTCCTCACGCTTCCATTTCTTCGCGGCAAATCCCAGCCATACCTCGTCTTTCTCTGGCGGCGAGTTCTACGGATCTACGGTCCTTACCTTGGCGCGCTTTTCCTCGCTGTTGCCGGATGTGCTGTCTGGCATAACAGGCTCGGCTCGGCAGGCTGGGCAAGTGGAACCTGGGGCAGGCAGGTAGACCTCCGATCCGTCATGGAACACATTGCATTCCTGGGCGATTACGACTACTCCCGCTATAACACTGCCTTCTGGTCTCTCGTCTACGAAATGCGGATTTCCATTATCTTTCCAGCCATGTTCCTCGTGATGAACAAACTACGGCTTCGCTACGCCGCAATCCTTGTGGCAGCCAGCATCCTCATCGGCATCCGCGCGAGCGCCACAGTTGAATACGCCTCCATCTTTATGGTTGGCATCCTGTTCGCAAAAAATCTCAACAAGTTCGGCGAAGTTTACAAGAGTGCCGCGGCCTGGAAACGTTGGCTCATCGTGCTAGTTGCCTTTCTGCTCTATAACGGAGGGCACCTTCTCGATGGCGGGAGATTGTTCTCGCATATTGGCGACCTGCCTGTTGTCGCAGCCACAGTGGGCTTCATGCTCGTTGGGCTGAACTCATTCAAAGCAAGGCGGGTACTGAACTCAGCCATACCGGCATTTCTTGGAAAAATCTCCTACAGCCTTTACCTCGTTCATGCAACGGTGCTTTTTGCGTTGGCCGCGATGTTGAAAGACAAGATAACTCCCCTCGAGTTTTTCGCGCTTTTCATTTCGGCCGCAATCCTTCTATCATGGGCTTTCTATCGCGCAGTCGAGGCCCCGTTCACGCAGCTTAGCCGAAATGCCGGACGTCGCCCCGTTATCGAGCCCGTTGTAGCTGACCGGTAGTCATCAGCAATCTGACGAACCAGATCGAGTAACTCTCATCGTTCCTTTCGCAAATTCCGCTTCGCCAGGCAATCGGCAACGCAGGCCAGATGCTCGCACCTCGCAGGGAGAAAAACCCACTCATGCCTAAATCAGTCGCCTTTCAGCTTCTCGTATTCGCCGCCATCGCTTCCACGCTTCCAGCCGCGCTCTCCGCGCAATCCAACAAGACCGTCACTGGCCAGGCAGCTTTTCACGACTTCACCCAGGAGCATCCCGGCACCCGCTGGAAAATCACCGTTGCGGACCTGCCCGCGCCCAATCCCGAAGAGGCTGTCGACAACGGCGCCAGCATGGTCGCGCGCCCCGCCAACGCATGGCCACAGGCTCCCAAAGGCTTCAAGGTCGAGCTCTACGCCGAGGGCTTCCGGGAGCCGCGCCTGATCCGCACCGCGCCCAACGGCGACCTCTTCCTCGCGGACAGCGCCGCAGGAGAGGTCAAAGTCCTGCGCGGCGTTCAATCTGACGGCAAAGCCAAGACCGTTTCCGTCTATGCCAGCGGGCTCGACCATCCCTTCGGCATCAACTTCTACCCCAACGGCCCGCACCCCAAATGGGTCTATATCGCCAACACCACTTCGCTCGTCCGCTTTCCCTATAAAGACGGCGACCTCAAGGCCACAGCCGCGCCCCAGACGATCGTGCCCGTCCTGCCCGGCTATGCTCAGCTTCGTGGAGGCGGCCACTGGACGCGCGATGTTGTCTTCTCGAAGGACGGCCAGCGCATGTTTATCTCCGTTGGCTCGGCCTCGAATGTCGATAACCCAGACGCCCATCCGCGTGAGTTCCACCGCGCCGACGTGCTCGAATACACACCCGAGGGCAAGTTCATCAAGGTCTACGCCTACGGCATCCGCAACTGCGTCGGTGAAGCGATCAACCCCACCACCGGCCAGCTTTGGTGTTCTACGAACGAGCGCGACAACCTGGGCAACAACCTCGTCCCCGACTACATCACTCACATCGAAGAAGACGGCTTCTATGGATGGCCCTGGTTCTACATGGGAGGCCATCAGGACCCGCGACTGCCGGGCACGCACCCGGAGTTGAAGTCCAGGGTCATCGTCCCCGATGTGCTTCTGCAACCGCACTTCGCTTCGCTTGAGATGACCTTCTACGAGGCGAGCCAGTTCCCAGCCGAGTACAAAGGTGATGCCTTCGCCGCCGAGCACGGATCGTGGAACCGCAATCACCGCGCGGGCTACGAGGTCATCCGCGTTCCCATGAAGAACGGCCACGCCACCGGCGAGTACGAAGACTTCCTCACCGGCTTTGTTCGGCCCGATGGCAAAGTGTGGGGCCGGCCAGTGGGTGTGGCCGTGGCCAACGACGGCTCCCTGTTCGTCACCGACGACGGCACCAACAGCGTCTGGCACGTCATTTACACCGGCAAATAGCAGCGCCAACGGAACCAACCGTTGTCATGCTTCGCCGAAGGCGGAGAACCTGCTTCTGCTTTCTTAACCTTCTTAGGCCGCAGTTGTTGAAACTGCGGCCTAAGACATTGAGCGGATGGGTTTGCTCAGTACTTCGGCATCGTCGGGTCGATCTTGTCGGCCCACGCCAGAATGCCTCCGGTGAGGTTCGAGACGTTCGTGAAGCCTGCGGCCTTGAGGGCGACGGCGGCCTTCTGGCTGCGCGCTCCTGAGCGGCAGTGGACGATGACCTCGTCGTTCTTGTGCGCAGCGATCTCGCTGAGACGTGATTCGATTGTGCCAAGCGGGATGAGCGGCGCGCCGAGGTTGGCGATCTGGTACTCGTGCGGCTCGCGCACGTCGAGCACGAAGACGTTCTCCTTCGCGTCCAGCTTTTTCTTAAGCGCCTCGACCGAGATCTGCGGGATGCCATCGACGACCGCGGCATCGGCCACGGCCTTGTCGCGGGCGACTTCAAGTGGCCCAACCGAGGTGGGCTTCTCGATGCCGCAGAACTGGTCGTAGTCGATCAGCTCGGTGACGGTGGGGTGCGTGCCGCAGACCGGGCAGTCGGGGTTCTTGCGCAGCTTAAGCTGGCGGAAGTTCATGCCCAGCGCATCGACCAGCAGCAGGCGTCCGACGAGCGGCTCGCCGATGCCGAGGATGAGCTTGATGGTCTCGGTGGCCTGGATAATGCCGAGCAGGCCCGGCAGAATGCCGAGCACGCCGCCTTCCGCGCACGAGGGCACGAGCCCCGGCGGTGGCGGCTCCGGATAGAGGCAGCGGTAGCACGGGCCGAGCGGCGCGCCGAAGACGCTGGCCTGGCCCTCGAAGCGATAGATCGAAGCGTAGGCGTTCGGCTTGCCCAGCAGGACGCAGGCGTCATTGACGAGGTAGCGCGTCTGGAAGTTGTCGGTGCCGTCGGCGATGACGTCGTAGTCCTTGAGGATGTCGAGCGCATTGTGGCTCGTGAGCATCGTATTGTGCTTGACGACGTTCAGGTTCGGATTCAGGCCCTTGAGCATCAACTCGGCCGAGTCCACCTTGAGCTTGCCGACGGTGGCCTCGGAGTGGATGATCTGGCGCTGGAGATTGCTCTTGTCAACGACATCGAAGTCGATCAAACCGAGCGTGCCAACGCCGGCGGCGGCGAGGTAGAGTGCTAGCGGCGCGCCAAGTCCGCCGGTGCCGACACAGAGGACCTTCGCAGCCTTGAGCTTGCGCTGGCCCTCCATGCCCACCTCGGGCAGGATGAGGTGGCGGGAGTAGCGGGCGATCTCGTCGTTAGAGAGCTTGGGCAGTTCCTGACGTAGTTCTGCGGTTTCTTCGATTGCAGTAGGCATTCGAGCTTCCTCGATGTGTTTGCTTAATTCTAGATGCTTTTCAGAGAAAAATGGCTCAGAGTCCGGCTTTGGACGTCCGTGTAAGCCCTTCCCCCGGCTGGTAATCCATTGGAAGGAAAGCAGGTTTCCTCCCTCTAGCTACGGAATAGCCGTGCAGGAGGTTGCCTTACAACAAGATGTAAGCCGTAGCAAGTCGCGCAGGATCAACGACAACAACAGGCGGAGCCGCCCGCGATGGAGGGGATGATGGTGAGTTCGTCGGTGTCCTTAACGGCTGCGGACTCCTTTTCCGCAAGATAGCGGATGTCGTCGTCGTTCAGGTAGACGTTGACGAAGGAGCGGAGCTTGCCCTCGGCGGTGAAGAGGTGCTGCTTCAGGTCGGGATACTTCGCAGTAAGACCTTCAAAGACTGCGCTGACCGTCGCGCCCGGAATCGTGACGGTTTCGAGTCCGCCCGTGTAGGTCCGCAACGGCGTTGGGATGTGGATGTTCATGCCTTGCCTTTCTTATTACGCGCCGCTGGGAACTGCAGCGGCCATGTCGATCTGAATTGCTTCGTCTTCAAATTTCTTCGTGTCCTCGTCCGTGCCGGTCAGCAGGAAGGAGTTGGTGATAGCGGCCTTGCCCTTCTCGACGGCGGTGATGACGTAGGAGCATCCGATCCAGTGCGCCTCGGCGAAGTCGGTCGTGGACCACTGCGCAGGGTGGTCAGGGTGCGAGTGGTAGAAGCCCACAATGTCGAGCCCCAGTCCGCGCGCCTGCCTCTGGATCTTTACCAGCTCCTGCGGGGCGATGTTGTAGCGGTTGTGCGCTGAATCCGTGCGCGTGTTGCCCGCGCGAACGATCTGGCGGACGTGGTTGATCGCCTGAACGCCTGCGCTCTCGCCTGGCAGGCTTTTGCCGAGCAGCACGCCGCAGCACTCGTGGGGGTAGGTCTCTTCGCCGTGCGCGCGCAGGGCTTCGTAGTTGGCGTGGTCAATGCGCAGCATCTACTCCTGCTCCTCCTGCCAGAACCGTTCGCTCATATACTTCTCCGCCGAGTCGCAGAGGATCGTCACAATCACCGCCTCGCGTCCGGCTGCGGCTTCGCGCTCCGCCACCTCCAGCGAAGTAGCCACCGCAGCAGCGGCGGAGATACCCACAAGCAATCCCTGGTTGCGGGCAAGGCTCTTCACCATCTTGTACGAAGTCTCTGTGGCCATCTCGATGTTCTCATCGGCAAGGGCGGCATCGTAGATGCGCGGCACAATCGCCGTCGGCATGTGCTTCAGCCCCTCAAGTCCGTTGAAGGGAGAGTCGGGCTGCATCGAGATGCAGCGAATCTTCGGGTTCAACTCACGCAGCCGTCGCGTCGTGCCCATGAACGTCCCGCTGGTGCCGAGACCGGCCACGAAGTGAGTAATCTGCCCCTCGGTCTGCTCCCAGATCTCGTTTGCGGTGGTGCGGTAGTGGGCGCGCCAGTTCTCGTCGTTCGAGTACTGATCAGCATAATAGTAACGATCGCCTTCGGCAGCGGCGAGCGCGCGCGCCTTGCGGATTGCGCCGTCGGAACCATCCGCCGGATCGGTCCAGATAATCTGCGCACCATAGGCAGCGAGATACCGCTTGCGCTCCGGCGAAACATTGGACGGCATGCAAAGCGTCACAGGAAAACCAAGAGCCGCGCCGAGCATGGCGTAAGCGATGCCCGTATTCCCGCTGGTGGCATCGAGCAGCCCGCGCGCCTGGCTGATCAGCCCGCGCTTCTGCGCATCCAGCACAATCGCCGAGGCTGCACGATCTTTGACAGAACCGCCGGGATTGGCCCACTCCGCTTTGCCAAGAATCTGGATGCCGGGCAGGTGCGCGGTCAGCCGCTCCAGACGGACGAGCGGCGTGTTGCCGATGCGTTCGAGGATGGTGGTGCCAAGCGGTTTGACAGTCGTCATCATGCAGTTTCCGATTGCAATCGTAGAACCTCCGGCTGGGCCGGATTGATGGTGTCGAGCGAATATGCGACAGTTATTAATAAGTCTAACGTATGGCGCTTATGGCAAAAAAGTCTTCTCATCGCACATTCAACGACGTCCTCTCCCTGCTTGGCGGTCAACGATTCGATGTTGCACCGGCGCAGGAGGGTGCAAAGCGCGTCCCGAACGCCTTTCAGGTACGCAAATACGGCTGCGCGGCTGAGATTGCCGCCGCTCCCGACGGCACCGTCCTGCTGCTGGCCCGCCCAGGCTGGGTGCTGAATGGCGAGATCTCGCGCCTGCTCGACCGGGGCTACCAGAAGTTTTTCAAATCGAGCAAGCTGGAAATTCCGGCAACCGCAGACCACCTGCGCGCGCTCCACGACTTCAGCGAAGAGCTGAACGAAGCCGCCGGTGCGACCACTCTTTATAACGAAGCCCTGGGCACAACCAGCGATGTGTACAACTACGACCGCGTCAAGGGCCGAGCGTAAGACTCAACACCGGCTGCACCAATGACATCGATCGAGCCGGACTGTCAGTGCTTGCGGCTTTGTTCGCGCTGAAGCTCACGATAGGCTTCGCTTTTGCCGATGCCGCGCTCGCGGGCTACACGCTTGAGCGCGTCCTTTTCCGAGATATTTTCCGATTGCATCAGTACGGCCACGTCCTGCGCGATACTTCTCGTTTGCTGTGTAGCCCCATTGGAAGTCTCCGGTGCGAACAGGAGAACAATCTCGCCTCGAATGGCCGGGCGTGCCGCGAGTTGATTGCGCACCTCACTAACCGGGCCGCGCAAAAACTCCTCGTGCAGCTTGGTGAGTTCACGCGCAATGACGATATGCTGCGACGCTGCGAAGACAACCTCGATGTCCGCAAGCGTCTCAATGATGCGGTGCGGGGCTTCGTAAAAAATATGCGTTGCGCCCGTGCGTGTGAGCGATTCGAGCGCGGTCTTCCTCTGCCCTGCCTTCGCGGGAAGAAATCCATGAAAGATGAACTGTTCGGTGGAGAGCCCGCTGGCGACCAGCGCGCTGATTGCGGCGTTGGCTCCCGGAACAGGATAGATCGCAACACCCGCAGCGATAGCCTCAGCGACAATCTGCGCGCCAGGGTCGGCAATGCCGGGCGTGCCCGCGTCGCTCACGACAGCGATGCGCGCGCCCTGCTTCAGTTGCGCAATCAACTCCTCGGCGCGCGGCCCCTCGTTGTGCAGATGATAGCTGACCGTGGGCGTTGCAATGCTGAAGTGGTTGAGCAGCTTCTGCGTCTGCCGCGTGTCCTCGCACGCGATGCGGTCCACGCTGCCAAGCACACGCAGCGCCCGCAGGGTGATGTCTTCGAGGTTGCCAATCGGCGTAGCGACGAGATAGAGGCCGGGGGCGAACGGCTCGTTTTGAGCAGAGCCTGGCATTATTCCTGGGTCCGAATCCTGCGGCGCTGGTTGAGCATTCCCATCGAGTGGGCGAGATTCTGCGGCGTGATGATGCCGACGATGCGGTCGCCTTCAAGCACCGGAACCATCTGCGCTCCCTGGCCGCCCATAATGCGGCGCAGAGTCTTCACCAGCGAGTCGTCGGGCTTGGCCGTCTGGAAGGAGCGCGTCATCACGCCTTGAATGTAGCCGTTGCCTTCGGCGTGCAGCGCCTCGACGATACCCTGCCGCGAGACCGCGCCCACCAGGTTCGCGCCGCGCACCACAGGAAAGACATCCTGCAAGGAATGGACCGAACGCTGGAGCGCATCTTCGAGCGTGTCCGAGGCCGAGAGCGTGGCAAACTGCGTCAGCATCACGTCGCGCATCCTGACCGTGTCCACGTCCGACTGAAGCAGCAAACCCTGGTCTTCCAGATGCGCACCAATCATGACAAAGGCGCCAAGCATCACCAACCACATATTCGGAATCAGCACGCCTGCGATCACCATTGCGATGGCAATCGCCTGCCCCAGGCCAGCAGAAGCGCGCATCCCTTTGATTGCGCCATGCGACTTGGCAAACTCCCCTCGAAAGACGCGGCCGCCATCGAGCGGCGAAGCAGGCAACAGATTCACCGCGCCCAGCAGCAGGTTCATCCACACCGAAGCGCGCATCAGATACGCAGGCGTAATCCAAGGCTTTTCGAGCAGATTAATCTGTGGCGAGATAATCAACACCAACGCAGCCAGCAGCAATCCGAAGGCAAAATTGGCAATGGGGCCAACAACGGCCATGCGCTTCTGCATCTCAGGCGTCGAGGAACGCTCGACCGCGTCGGGCGTGGCGTAAGTGAACAGTCCGCCGGTAGGAAGCAACAGAATGCTGCGCAGCTCCAGCCCGTGCCACGCCGCGGCGACCGCGCGCGCAACCTCGCGGACGATCACAGCACCCAGCAGAATCAGCCACAGCACAAAACCCCGCCCGCCGGTCGACCCGAAGGCCGACGCATAGCTGACCGCCAGCAAAAGCAAAAGCAGAAAGAAGGTGTGGATGCGCACCTCCACGCCGAGGAACTTGCCAACCGGAAATGACCACCCGCGCATGGCTCCATTGTATGCGCTCGTCGCCTTGCCATCGCTTACCATGGCAGAATGCGCGTGATTGCAGGCACATTCCGGTCGAGGCAGTTGACTGCCCCGCGCGGAATCAGTACCCGTCCGACCAGCGACAGGCTGCGCGAGACCCTGTTCAACATCCTCGCCCTGCGCATCGAAGGAAGCCGCTTCGTTGACCTCTACGCAGGCACCGGAGCTGTCGGAATTGAGGCCCTGAGCCGCGGCGCAGCGCACGTCTGGTTTGCCGAGAAGGCCGCTCCGTCAGTAGCCGCTATGCGCGCGAACCTTTCGGCGTTGAAGATTGCCAACGGCTTCACACTGGAGACGCGCGGAGTTGCAGCCCTGCTTGCGAAGCTCAGAGGGCCCGTCGATCTGGTCTTCCTTGACCCGCCCTACGAGTCGGAGGCGGAGTACAACGCAACCCTCAACTTTCTCGGCAGTGAACGCGGCCGCTCGTTGCTCGCCCCGGATGCTCTGGTCATCGCCGAGCACAGCAGTCGGAAGCATCTTGCGGAGCGTTATGGCACGCTCGTGCAGACACGGCTGGTTCGGCAGAGCGATGCGGCACTCAGCTTCTTCGAGCCGGAAAATAAAACATAGCGCAGAGACAGCCTGTCTTTAATCCGTCTTCTTCGGCCCGCATGTGCCGCGTCCAGCAGACCCCGTACACTAATCGAAGCGATGCCCTTCGAGACCCCCAACACCGGGCCACTCACTCCGTCATCGGAGAGCCCCAGCGGCTTCGCTCCGCTCCAGATCCCACTGTTCCGCGACCGCTGGGTCGCCAGCACCATCTCGTCGATCGGCACCTGGATGCAAGACACCGCCGGTACGTGGCTGATGACGGTCCTCACCCACTCGCCGCTGCTCATCGCACTGATGCAGACCGCAGCCAGCCTGCCCGTGCTCTTCCTCGGCCTGCTCGCCGGGGCCACGGCCGACATCTTCGACCGCCGCAAGCTGCTCATCTTCTGGCAGGCGTGGATGCTCGGCTCGGTCGGCATCCTCGCCCTGCTCACTTTTCTCGGCTACGTCTCGCCCTGGACCCTGCTCTCACTGACCTTCCTGCTCAACATTGGCTCGGCTATGAACAACCCAGCGTGGCAAGCCATCATTCCCGAGCTGGTACCCCGTGACCTGATTCCCGACTCGGTATCGCTCAACTCCGCCAGTAACAATCTCGCC
Organism: Edaphobacter sp.; assembly: GCF_035763405.1. Lineage (NCBI taxonomy): Bacteria > Pseudomonadati > Acidobacteriota > Terriglobia > Terriglobales > Acidobacteriaceae > Edaphobacter > Edaphobacter sp. Next base: position 12,995 of record NZ_DASUBE010000080.1, on the reverse strand, counting down.
CGCGCCGTCGGCCCCGCGCTCGGTGGCCTGATGGTCGCGGCCTTTAAACGCACCGACACCGGCGCAGCCTCCGTCTTTCTCCTCAACGCCATTTCCTTCGCCGCCGTCATCTGGGTGCTGGTCAACTGGAAGCGCATCCCGCTGTTCAAATCCACGCTGCCATCGGAGCGCATCGCCGCCTCCATCCGCTCCGGCTTGCGCTACGTGCGTTACGCGCCGGACCTCCGCGCGTCGCTCGTCCGCACCTTCACCTTTGCCTTCTTCCTCTCCGCCGTCTGGGCACTGCTGGCTGTCGTCGCCAGTCATGTTTTGCATCAAGGCGCGCTTGGCTACGGCATCCTGAACGGATCGCTCGGTCTTGGTGCGCTTGCAGGCGCAACCGCACTTCCCCGGGTCCGCCGCGGGTTCTCCGCCGACCGCATCATTGCTGCCGCAACGCTCTACAACGTGGTCACGCTGCTTGTGCTCGCCTACGTCCGCTCACCGGCGCTCATCATCGTCACGCTCGTCGTCTCGGGTTTTGCCTGGACCAGCACCCTCTCCACACTCAATACCTCTGTGCAACTCGCAGTGCCGGCCTGGGTGCAGGCCCGTGCGCTCGGCACCTACCTGATGACCTTTCAGGGCGGCATGGCCCTCGGATCGGTCCTCTGGGGCGCGCTCGCTGACCGCACCTCGACTCCCCTCTCGCTGACCGTCGCCGCCTGCGGTCTGGTCGTGACGCTACCCTTCGTCAGCCGCTTCCACATCCTGCAAGGCCCCATCCCCGACCACACGCCGTTCCACTCCGGCCGTCCTGCCCCGCAACTGCTCGCCGACGCCGAACCTACCGACGGCCCCGTGCGCATCTCCATCGAATACCGCATCCGGCCAGAGCACTACGCCGAGTTCAATCGAACCATCCACCAGCTCCGTGGCGTCCGGCTCCGCGACGGAGCCATCCGCTGGGGCATCTACCGCGACGCGATCGATCCCGAGCGGTTCAACGAGACCTTCCTCATGGAGTCCTGGCTCGACTACCTCCGCTCGCGCGAGCGCATCACCGCCGCCGACGAGGCCATCCGCGCCCGCGTCCGCGCGCTCCATCAGGGCAACGAGCCGCCCGCCGTCTCCTACCAGATCTACGCAAAAGAGATCACGGCACCCTCTGCACAGCCTGCAGAAGCTCTGTAAGCCTTCGACAAACCTGTTTACGGGGAAGCTGTCAGGGGCCCTCTTCCTCCCGCCCTCCAACAGACATGTAAACACCCGTATACATTCTTCCAAAACACTGTGCCAGAAATTGCAGTGTCAAATTTCTCTTCTCTCCGATTCGCAATCTCTTGCGCTCCGGACATCTTCATATACTTCCGCATTCCGGACACGACCAGCTAACCCACGACATCACTCAGGTTACAGAAGATATTGCTCGTCTGTGCATTGGCCATGCGGATGCATACCAGCCTGAGTACAGGCTTCAGAAACCCTACAGAATCAATTCCAAGAGGCTCACACAATGAAATTTTCCATTCGCAATCTCGCCCTTCTTCCCTGTCTTGTTGCGTTTGTTGCGCTGACAGGATTGTCCTCCACCGCAAAAGCTGACTCGTTCTCGGTCAATGGTTCGGTCTGGGAGCTTGGATCGTTTGCAAACGTGCCGCCCGCAGGCAGCTCCGTTTACGGCACAACGCCCACCGCTACGTTTACCGTGACGAACTCGTCTGCGACGAATCTTTTCAACTTCGACAGCCGAGGCGCCAGCGGCAACGCCACCTACTACACACTCAGCAGCTTCCTGACCTCAGGTGGAGATAACCTGTTCTATGGTACGGGCAGCAGCAAGGGCGGCGATTCCATCGACAACGATCTCTTCCAGTTCACTGGCTCGACGACGCTTTCGAACGGGACCTATACCTTTGAGCACGACGACGGTCTGCTTCTCTACCTCAACGGCACATTGGCAATCAATCAGGGCATTCCTACGTCACCGACCACGACACTCTTCACCGTGTGCGCGTCCGGATGCAATGCTGTCGCCGGAACCTACGACTTCACGCTTGACTACGCCGAGGTTGCTGGTCCTCCGGCAGTGCTTGAGACGAACCTGCCCCTCACCTCCACCCCGGAGCCCAGCAGCATCCTGCTGTTTGGCACTGGCCTGTTCGGAGTTGCGGGAATGATTCGCCGCCGCCTCTCGATCTAGCGTCGGCGTCTCTGATTTACCCAGCCCCCCACAGAATCCTCCTGGGGCTGGTCTTGCCCGAACATGGACACCCTTCCGTGTTCGGGCCTTTCTGTCTGTGGTTCCAACCTTAAAAATCTGCGGAAAATTTCTGCCATTCAGGGTCATCATCCGAAACCAGCTATATGAGACCCTTGATTCCGTTCTGCCTGTCCGCTCTCCTCCTTCTGGGTTCGACCGCTCCCGTCAACGCGCAAGGAATCTTCGGCAAGCTCAAGAACGCGGCGGAAAGCAAGGCACACGCGGCCACCAACACTTCGGACACGAACACCGAAACACCGCCTCCAGCCGCTCCGAGTCAGACCGCAGGCTCGGCAAGCGAAGCTCCAGCGCAGGACTCATCAGCCGATGCCACCGCACCCGCTGCCCCCGTCGGCATCACCGCCTACCAGAACTACGACTTCACTCCGGGCAGCACCATTCTGTTCTCGGATGACTTCACCGCCACGCAAGACGGCGAATTCCCTAACCAGTGGGAACTGATCGCCGGTCAGGGTGCCGCCAACAAACAACAGGGGCTGGAGACATTCACCCTCACGGACGGCAACTATGTCAGGGTGAGTCCCCGCATGAAGACCAAGACCTACCTCAGCGATCCGTACACCATCGAATTCGACACCTTTCCCAATCACAGCGGTGGCGATGTCGTCATCCTGCTCGAACATGACAGCGATGAGGCAAAGCTCTCTCTCGATCACACTTCAGTTTCCTACGATACGGATGGCGTCAGCCTCAGCGGCAATCTTCGCGAGGCTCTCAGCGGCGACGCTTATGACAACAAGTGGCACCACCTCGCCATCGCAGTCAAAAACGGCCAGATGAAGGTCTACGTCGACCAGAACCGAGTTCTCGTCGTACCCGACATGAAGTTCACAGCGCAATGGGTTCAGTTCGCCGGTATAGCCACCCAGGACATTCCCATCATCTTCGCCAACGTCCGCATTGCATCGGGCGCAGGCATGAACCTCATCGGCCAGAAGTTCACTGGCACAAAGATCGTCACGCATGGCATCAACTTCGACGTGGACAAGGCGACGCTGCGACCGGAGAGCATGGGCACGCTCAACCAAATCAAGCACCTGCTGGACAGCGATGCCAGCCTCAAATTCGAGATCGACGGCCACACCGACTCGACCGGCAGCTCAGCCCACAACCTCACCCTCTCCCAGCAACGCGCCGACGCCGTCAAAGCCCAGTTGGTCTCGATGGGCGTCAACGCCTCGCGCCTCACCGCCAAAGGCTACGGCGACACTAAGCCCATCGCCGACAACAGCACCGCCGAAGGCAAAGCCAACAACCGCCGCGTCGAGTTCGTCAAAACCACTTGAGACGGCAAGCGCGGCTAATCGGCCGTGCCAAACGCCAGGTCAATCAGCGTCTTCTCTTCAATCTCGTGCGCCTTGGCCGAGCCGGTCGCCGGAGTCGCATTCGCGCTGCGCTTCACGCTCAGCACGGCGCGATCGCCCGCGATGATCCGCAACAGCGGCATCACGTAGGAGTGCGCACCCATGTTGGCCGGCTCCTCCTGTACCCAGACGATCTCCTCCGCTCCCGGATGCTGGTCGAGCGCGGCCTGAAGCTCCGCCTCGGGCCACGGATAGAGCTGCTCTAAAAAGATAATGCCCACATCCGTGATCTTGCGCTTGGCACGCTCCACGCGAAGGTTGTGTCCGATCTTGCCGCTGGCAATCAGCAGACGACGCGGGTCCGTCACCGTCGTGTCGGCAAGCACGTTCTGGAACATCGGCAACGCGAAGTCAGCAACCGCCGAGGAAGCGTCGGGATGCCGCAACATGCTCTTTGGCGTAAACACCACCAGAGGCTTGCGCCAGTGACGCATCACCTGCCTGCGCAGCAGATGGAAGTACTGCGCCGCAGTCGAAGGCTGGCAGATCTGCATATTGTCGCTCGCCGCCAGTTGCAGGTAGCGTTCGATGCGTGCGCTCGAGTGCTCCGGCCCCTGCCCCTCGTATCCGTGCGGCAACAGCATCACCAGGCCCGAGAGCAGGTTCCACTTCGCCTCGCTCGCCGCGATGAACTGGTCGATGATGATCTGCGCACCGTTGGCGAAGTCGCCGAACTGTGCCTCCCACAGCACCAGCGCCTCCGGATAATCGCGAGAATAGCCATACTCGAAGCCCAGCACGCCCGCCTCCGAGAGCAGCGAGTTGTACACGTCATAGCGCCCTTGCGTGGGGCTCAGGTGTTCGAGCGGCGTGTACTTCACCTCGGTCTCGGTATCGATCAGCACCGAGTGCCGCTGATTGAATGTGCCGCGCTGCGAGTCCTGCCCGGTCAGCCGCACCGGCGTGCCCGCCTTCAGCAGCGAGGCAAACGCAATCTGCTCCGCCGTGCCGTAGTCGAACGGGCGCGTGCCATTGCCCATCTCCATTCGCTGCTCCAGCAGCTTCTTCACCTTGGGGTGAATGTGAAACGTCTCCGGATAAGCCGTAATCTGCTCTGTGAGTTCACGCACCACGCCTGCAGAAAGCCCCGTGACGATGTTCTCGTCCGCAGGCTTCAGCTCGCCGCCGTAGTAGCTGTCCCAATACGACGGAAGCTGCGCCAGCTTCGTCTTCTTGCCCGCCTTGCTGGCCGTCTTCTGGTCATCGAGAAACGCCTGCTGCACCTCGTGTACCTCGGCCGCCGGATCAACCCCAATCCGCTTCGCGTAAATCTGATACAGCGGCGGATGGTCCTTGATCGCGGCATACCGGCGTGGCTGCGTGACGGTCGGGTCGTCCACTTCGCTGTGCCCGTGCCTGCGATAGCCAATAAGATCAACAACAATGTCCGACAGAAACCGCTCGCGGTACTCCGCCGCCATCGTCGCCACGCGAACCACCGAGTCGGGATCCTCCGCATTCACATGAAAGATTGGAATCGGCAGCCGCTTCGCAATATCCGACGAGAAGCGCGTCGAGTTCGACTCTTCCGGAAGCGCCGTAAATCCGAGCAGATTATTCACAATCACGTGAATCGTGCCGCCCACGTTATAGCCGTGCAGCGTCGCCATGTTCAACGTCTCGGCCACAATGCCCTGCCCCGCGAACGCTGCATCGCCGTGGATAATCAGCGGCAGCACAGCCTTCTTGCCGTCCTTGCCGATGCGCACCTGTTTGGCGCGCGTGCGGCCCAGAATCACTGGGTCAATCGCCTCCAAATGGCTCGGGTTCGACGCCAGATGCAAGGAGATAACATTCCCGCCCGGTGTGCGGTACTCACCCGTCGCGCCGACGTGGTACTTCACGTCGCCGCCGCCCATCGTGCTGCGCGGATCGACATCCTCAAACCGCGTGAAGATCTCCGACGCCTTCCGGCCAATCGTGTTGACCATCACGTTCAGCCGTCCGCGATGGCTCATCGCAATCATCGCTCGCGTTACGCCCAGGTCGCCGCTCGTGGCAAAGACGCGGTCGAGAAATGGAATCAGCACCGTCAAACCTTCGAGCGAAAACCGTTTCGTCCCCAGATAGCGAGACTGAATGACCTGCTCAAAGAGATCGGCGCGAATCAGCTCTGTAAGAATGTGCGCCTGGTCCTGCTTCGGCGGAAGCTGCTCCATGCGCTCCTCAATCCACTGCCGCCGCTCCGCATCGAGCAGGTGCATGAACTCAACCGCAATCGAGCTGCAGTAGTAGCCTCGCGCCTCGCGGGCAAACTCGCCCTCGGGCACCGCCATAGGAAACGGCTCAGGCGGAAGATACTGTCCAAGCGGATCGAGCGATGCCTGCAGGTAGCCCCAGCGGCGAAAGATGTCAAAAATGAATTCACGCTCCGGCTCCATTGCCGGGGCCAGTGGGGTAGGGTCTGCCTTGGCGGCCATTCCAGTCCTCGCTTCAGATGGTTGCGCGATTTCTCGCGCACCTCTTTATGCTAGACCTTTTAGTGCGGCCTCACATGAAGTGAAGTTCATCTCTGCCTATAAAGTTGCACTCTGGAGCCAGGGTTGAAACTCTTCTTCGCCGAAGCCCAGCTCTTCGCTGCGCGTCAGCTTGCCTGAAGCCACCGCAAGCATTTCGCTGAATATCCGCGCGCCCGCCTGCTGCACGGTCTCTTCGCCATCAAGAATCGTGCCGCAGTTGATGTCCATGTCGTCTCTCATGCGGTTGAACAGAGGCGTGTTCGACGCAACCTTCAACGATGGCGTTGGCTTGCAGCCGAATACCGAACCGCGGCCCGTCGTAAAGCACAGCAGGTTCGCCCCGCTCGCTACCTGTCCCGTAGCCGAGACCGGATCGAAGCCCGGCGAGTCCATGAACACCAGGCCTTTCTCTCGTATCGGTTCCGCGTACAGATACACCCCATTCAGATTCGTCGTCCCACCCTTCGAAACCGCCCCGAGCGATTTTTCGATAATCGTCGTCAGCCCGCCCGTCTTGTTGCCAGGCTGAGGATTGTTGTCGATCGACCCCTTGTGCCGCGCCGTGTACTCCTCCCACCAGCGGATGCGATCAATCAGGCGCTCAGCGACTTCGGGACGCGACGAGCGCCGCGTCAGCAAATGCTCCGCTCCATAAATCTCCGGCGTCTCCGAGAGCACCGCCGTGCCTCCATTGCGCACCAGCATATCCACCGCTGCGCCAAGCGCAGGATTGGCGCTAATGCCCGAGTACGCATCCGACCCGCCGCACTGAAGCCCCAGAACCAGGTTCGAGGCCGAGACCTTCGTTCGACGGACGCGATCTGCCTCTTCAAGCATCTCCGTCACGGTGGCAATCCCCTTGCGGATCGAAGCGACCGTGCCGCCGTCCTCCTGAATCGCGCTCGTGCGCAACGCAGTGGCCGGACCGGTCAGCGCGATCAGGTGGTCAATCTGGTTGGTCTCGCAACCAAGCCCGAGCAACAGCACCGCACCAAAGTTGGGATGCGTGGCATATCCGGCAAAGACGCGGCGCAGCAGATCGGCGGGCTCGCCATGCTCGGCCATGCCGCAGCCTGTGCCGTGCGTAATGGCGATGACGCCGTCCACATTCGGATAACGCAGCATCACCTCGGGTGTGAAGTGCGCCGCAATGCGCCGGGCCACCGTGGCCGAACAGTTGACCGTCGTAAGGATGCCGACATAGTTGCGCGTCCCGACACGGCCATCGGGCCGGACAATGCCTTCAAATGTCGCCGTCGTTGCTCCATCCACGAACTCGGTCGGGCGGGCATCGACACCAATCGCGTAGTCTCGCTCAAAGCTGCCGGCCGCCAGGTTGTGGGTGTGAACATGCTCCCCTGCCGCAATCGGGAGCGTAGAAAATCCGATGATTTGATTGAACTTACGTACAGGCTGCCCCGCCTGCATGTCATGGACAGCTATCTTATGACCGGCCGGAATGTCCGCCAGAACAACCAGATGCAGGTCAGGATGGCTGTATCCAGCCGCAACCGGCTGTAGCGCAACAGCAACGTCGTCCGAGCCCCCGAACCTGAGTATCTGCGGAATCGACTGCTCCGAGTCTCTCTCCGCATCGATTTGATGAAGTGAATCCAGCATGACGGAATAATTGGTACAACCACACTGTATCCTAAAAGAGCGCCTGCGAGTTAGACAGATGCAGTTCTTGCCCGCAAATCGGAATGAATGGCCGCATCGCTCATCGTGCCGGTAACAGTGGAAATCCTGCTGAAGCAACGGTTGCGGAGACGCACTATAGTGGCAGATATGGTTGTCTCCACGCCCAGGCTCCTGATTCTGGTAGCAGCACTGGGCTGGCTGGCGGTTCCCGCATCGGCGCAGACAAAATCAGCCACCGAACCGGCAACCGTGGCGGCTCCGGTCGAAAAACCTTTACCCGACATTCCCACGCTGATCCGCGAGGTCGAAGCGCACCAGAAGGCCGCCGAATCCATCCAGAAAAACTATCTCTACCGTTCGGTCGTGACCGAGCAGGAGTCGAACGGACACGGCGGCATCAAAAAAACCTCCACGCGGGAGTATGACGTCTTCTGGATCGACGGCGTACCTGTATCCCGGCTGATGAAAAAAGACGGCAAGGATCTAAGCGAGAAGGAAATCCAGAAAGAGAACGAAGAGATCGACAAGCGCGTGGCCGAGGTGAAGGAGAAAAAAGCAAAGGCTATGCGTGAGGGCAAAGCAACCGACTCCGCCGGCAATGAGGTGGTGCCCGTGTCACGGCTGCTGGAGTTGCTGAGCTTTACCAATCCCCGCCGGGTCATGCTCAACGGGCGCGACACCATCGTGATGGACTGCGCAGGCGCCCCCCACGCGCAGCCGCGAGATCGTGCCGAGCGAGTCTATCGCGTCATCGCAGGCACCGCGTGGGTGGACGAGCAGGACCGCGCACTCGTCAAAGCCGAGGGCCGCTTCGTTGACTCATTTAAGATTGGCGGCGGGCTGGTAGCCAACATCCAGAAGGGCACCAGCTTCCAGATGGAGCAGACGAAGGTGAACGGCGAAGTGTGGCTGCCGTCCATGGCAGCAGGCAGCGGCTCGGCTCGCTTCTTCCTGCTCTTTCATTTCAATGGGACACTGAAGATGGTGAACTCAGGCTATCGGAAGTTCAAAGCAACATCGACAATTCTTCCTGACATAAAGGTACCGGCCTCGCAATAGTGGCGTGTAACGCTCCAGATGCGGGGTGCCTACAGGGTGAAACACGCAAAGGGATAGCATGATGCTATCCCTTGCGTCAAACCTGGGTAATGCTGTGCGCTAGATAGAACTTAGAGAGGCTGGACGTCCGACGCCTGCCAACCTTTGGGTCCCTTCACCACGTTGAACTGCACTGCCTGGCCTTCCTGAAGGCTCTTGAAACCGTTGGAGTTGATGGCGGAATAGTGCACGAACACATCCTCACCGTTCTGCCGGCTGATAAAGCCAAACCCCTTGGCATCGTTGAACCACTTAACTGTTCCCTGTTCCATGTTCGTTATTTCCTTATGTTGCTGATGAATTTGCCGCTAGATCCAAATCGGGGTTCGTACAAAGTCTTGCAGAAAACCAATCTGTTTCAAACGATGTGTGAAGGTTAGCACAGAAAGCAAATTTTTTTCTGAAAAACGCGGAATAAGTTAAGCTTGCACAGTTTCTTGTGCAACCTACGCGGAAAGTACTGCTTCTTCGGGGGTTACAGCCTCGCCCCATCCAGGTGCGAGCGGACAATCTGCTCCGCCTGGCCAAGCACCTCATCTAGCGTAAGAGCTGTCGAGTCAAGAACAACGGCATCGGAAGCTGGGCGAAGCGGCGACTCCGCACGGTTGCGGTCGCGTTCGTCCCGCTCCTTCATCTCCCGGACGACGGCCTCCCGGGCCTGGCGTTGTCGCTCAACCGCAGTCGGATCAGGCATGTCCCCATCCTCCCTGACCGTGGAGGTCTGGCGGTAGCGGCGGCTGCCCCGCACCTCTGGCGCAGCATCGAGAAATATCTTGACCTCGGCATCGGGAAAGACCACCGTCCCGATGTCGCGGCCTTCCATCACCACGCCCCCTTCGGCCCCAAGAGCGCGCTGCTGCTGTACCATCCACTGGCGCAGATTGTGGTGAACCGAGACCCGGGACGCGCCAGCCGTCACATCCTGCTCGCGAATGCGGCGTGAGACATCGACGCCATCGAGCAACACGCGGTTGCCCTCAAGCTGCGGCTCGAGCGTAATCCGCGTATGCGTAGCCAGCTCCAGCAGCGGGCTCTCTTCATCAAAAGCAAGATCGTTTTCAATCGCCTTCAGTGCCAATGCGCGGTACATCGCCCCGGTTTCGAGATTGAGATACCCGAATCGCCGCGCCAGATGCGCCGCCAGCGTGCTCTTGCCCGCGCCGGCTGGCCCGTCGATGGCGATGACAGGACGCTCGCGGCAGACCGGGCAACTGGCACGCAGCTCGGCCTCGGGCTGCGTGCTGCCCGGTTGGCCCGGAGCTTCGGAGTAGGAGGTAGGCTTCATTCTGCGGCATCACCTTTGTCTGGTTTGAATTTACGCGCCGGAGGACGTTTGCCGAAGGGCTTTTTGTTGCCCTTGAACTTGTCGAACGGACCAGAAGACTTTGCTCCCGCTTTGCCGTAAGGCTTCTTGCCGGCGAACGTCTTCGCCCCTGCGCTGCGGTCGCCGGCTGGTTTGTCGAAACGCTTCGGCTTGCCGGAATGCCCGGCGAAGGGCTTGCTGCCGAACTTCTTCGGCTTGAATTCGCCGCGCGGTCTGTCCCTACGCTCCGCAGCTCCTTCTTCAGCGCGCGCAGGCCGGTTGGACGAGAAAGGACGCGGTTTGCGCGGAGCATCGAACTTGCGGAAGGGCGGCCCGCCGCGTTGTTCTCTGCGATCGTCGCCGCGACGACCCTCGTATTTGCCGCGATCGCTTCGTTCCTTTTGATCAAAGCGCGGCTTGTCGCCGAACTCGCGGCGAGGTGGACGCCCTTCGGCACGATTCTCAAACGGCTTACGGTCGAAGCCTTGGCGATCGCGGTCAAAACGCCTGGGCTTCGAGAAGCCTCCAGCCGAGCGCGATCCCTCGCGGTCGCGGCGGAAGGCGGGACGGGCTTCGTCGCGGCGAGGCTTGTCGCCGAACGGCTTGCGTTCACGGTCGAAGGGCTTCCGCTCACGATCAAAAGGCTTGCGCTCAGAGGATGACTTACGGTCAAAAGGCTTGCGCTCAAAGGATGACTTACGGTCAAAAGGCTTGCGCTCAAAGGATGGTTTACGTTCAAAGGGTTTGCGTTCACGGACGGGACGCTTGCCTTCCCGGTCGAAACTCTGCTGCTTACGCGGAGATCCCTCGCGCGGCAGAGCAGGCGACTCGCTGGCCGCCGCCGTCTCCTGCTCGCGCAACATGGCGTAGTACGACTTCGGGCGACGGACATTTTCTTCGCTCTTGCCCTCGATCGAGTCAGCCCGCCTGCGCGGTCGCTTCTCCTCATTCCACGGCTTCGTGAAACCACCCGCATCCCGCTTGAACGGACGCCGTGTGCGTTCAGCATCGCTGCGACCTGGTCGAGCGGCAAACCCGGTGCCCACTTTGCGCGGCTTGGGAACGAACTTTTTGATGCGCGGCGCTTCCGTGCCTTCTACCGATCTCGCTCCGCTATCTTCAGCAGTGACCTCAATCGTCTCCGTCGCCTCTTCCACCGGAACCGGCTCTGCGGCAAACGCCGGAGCCTCGCCCGCAACGTGGAGGACCGTGCGGCCCTCGATGGCCATCGTCTCCAGTTGACGCGCCGCGACCAGCGCGTGCATCACATCGCGTGTCCGCGAACGCGCTGCCAGTGGCGAGAGAAAGACCTCAATCTCTTCCTCGGTGGCGACAAGCGCCTGCCCAAGATAGAGCGAGATCAGCGCCGAGAGCGCCGTCGGCTGGCCTGCGTTGGCCCCAGCCTTAATCTGTTTGGTGAAGCGTGTGGTCATCAACTCCCACTGCGCAGGCGCACCGTCCGGCTGCGGAACAGGCACGACACGCAGATGCTGCCACAACTCCGTCAACGCGCGAAGAACCGCGGCCTCCGTCACTTCCTTGCCCAGCAGCGTGACCAGATCGTAGGCCGTCAGCGTCACCTTTTCAACGAGCAGGTTGTACGTCGCCAGCGCAAGCGGTGAGACCTTGCCGGCCCCGCTCGTAGCCGGAGGCTGTTTCCACGCCTTGTCGCCGCGCAGCGTGAAGATATACGGAAGCGCCGTGGTCGAGACGATGAAGTCCGGCGTCTCGCTGCCCGCGCCCGTGGGGCTGCCCAGCAGATACAACGGGACCGCCGCTCCATCGGCGACGAGCCGAGTGAGCAGGCTGCGCGCCTCCTCGGACTCGGCAGGAGAAGGTGCTCCATTCGCCGCGCCAAGCGTCGCCTCCACCAGCGAAGGCGCGGGCGCCGGAAGCTGCGTCGCGCGCGGCGCATAAAGAATCAGTCCCGACGCATGAACCCAGTCGCGCAGCATATTGATGGTCAGGATAGGATTGCCGTCCTGATGCCAGTGCGCGCGACGCGCCGCGGCAAGTTGATCCGTGGTGGGAGTACTTAGGTTACTCAAAGTGTTGCCTTCCTGCTGGGCGTATGATGCGCACACCAACTCTCCATGGCCTGGGCCAGGGAGTGACGAACTTCCTTCTTTTGAGAGCAATGGCGCAACGCTTGAACACGCGCGGCACTTGATTCGTTATCACAAGGATACCGCATCACAGAGGCAGACCATCCGGAGCGGCAGGCTTTGCTCCGCAGACCACCACGCAGAAGGCAAAGATAACTGCTTGACGAAGCAGAGCTTACCTGAGCGATGCAACGGACGACGAAAACCGGAGCAACAGCAGCGCAACCCCATACATCACACGGGACAAACATCGACCGCCACAGCAGTCGATACAAACGGAACACACCATGGAGGAATTAAGAAGACAATGAAATATCTCCCCATACTCCCCATCCTGTTTCTATCCATTTCGCTTCAAGCGCAAACAGCAGATACGTCAGGAACAGCAAACGCTGCGGCCGACGCCAACGCCGCGACCTCCGCTGCGCGTCCATCAGCACAGTCTGCCGCCTCCGCTGCCGAAGCCGCAAATGTCTCGGCCGAACTCACCAAAAAACTCGACACCCGCCACGCCCACGTAGGCGATGAGGTGCTTGCCAGAACCACCCAGAGCGCAACGCTCGCCGACGGCACCAGGCTGCCAAGCGGCACCAAGCTGGTAGGCAAGGTCACGGAAGTTCACGCACGCTCCAAGGCCGACAAGAGTGCGCATCTCGCCTTTGAGCTGGACCACGCCGTGTTGCGCCATGGCCGTGAGGTGCCCATCCATGCCATGCTCACGTCCGTGACTGCCTCTTCTCTCTCCGCTGCAACTGACGATAG
>NZ_DASUBE010000079.1:0-3437 GCF_035763405.1 Edaphobacter sp. | reverse complement strand
CGAAAATGTGGAGCTTCCCTCCGTCCTAGCCGTGCCTTCAGCAACAGACAGGCGGTGCCCATCGGTGCCGACGACCCGCAAGACCGAACCGCGCAGTTCAAGTTTGAGGGCATTGGTGCTGTAGCGTCCCGATTCCGTCGAAACGCAGAACAGCGCGCGGCGCAAGGCCGCATCGAACGCCGAACCGAGGACTTGGCCTTGCGGCTTTAGCTCCCCGTCTGGGGTTTCAGGGAAGCTGCTCGGATCGGCACACGACAGAACGACCGTGCGCTTGTTGGCGCTGACCTCGCACTTGCCATTGCGGATTCGAATCTTCAGGCTCGGAGCCGATTCGGTTTTGACGAGTTGGCAGAGCTCCTTCGCCGGGACGAGTGCATCAACATCGTTGTCGATAGCCTCTCCGACGAAGGGGATGGAGATGTGCAGATGGTTGTCCAAGTCGGTAGCGGTCAACTCTAGGTGGCCTTTGGAAGCGCGCCATCGCAAGTTTTCCAGCACCGGCAGGGTTGCTCGCTTCGGCACGACAAGGCAGAGCCTTTCGAGCGCCGATTTGAGCTGATTAGTATTGATTACACTCATAGGCAAAGCTCCTTTTGTGGATTCCGACACCCGCGCGATTGCTCGCGTGAATGCGGTTGTGGTTGATTCAGGGTTTGTGGGACTGAGAAAGGGTTTGTGGGAGTAAAACCGAAGGCGTGAGTTATGCGATTTTTAGGCCGCCGTTGCCGTCTCGGGTGGCAGGGGGTTTCCGGCGGCGAAACTCGATGGCTCGAAGGCACGATGCAGCGCGTACTGCGTCAGGATTTCCAGTTCGTAGAGCTGCAGAGTTGAGAGCGCAATACGCTCCATCGCTCCGTCGTGCTCGAACTCAGCAAGAACCTGTCCGTCATTCCGTCTCCGCAAGCCAAGCTGATTGACCTCTCCTCCAAACTTGATAGGAATCGTCTTTTCCTGATTGATGGCGCGGCGCGTGAAGACAGCGAGCGTCGCGAGATCGTTGGCTTTGCTGATAACGAACTCTGAGCGCCACAAGGGAGCCTGCACGGTAAACCGCAGGCCGTGGCTGGAGGCGCTAAGAGTTACGCTCACCGAGAGCTCGTCACGAAGCAGCAAGCCAATCTGCTCGCAGGAAAAGAGCGCACGTCTAGCCAGGCTGTGCATGGCCTGAACCTCGCCGGGATGCAGATCGAAACGGGCAACGCGCTTCGCCTCATCGCGGACGGCAAAGAAAACCCGCAGCCGCCCTTGATCCACTTGTTCGTAAACGAGGAATTGGGAAAAGCGGCCGTAGATTTTGTTCTTCGATGGCGAACCGTTCGAGCGGAACAGATCCTCCTCGCCGCAGACGGCCTCATCGAAAGGACTCTGTTGCTCGCCAGATTCGCCTGCCTTGCCATCGCGCAATTGGAACTGCTCGATCCGTCGCTCGACCGCGCGCAGGATGGCGAGGAGATGGAGCTGCTGCTCAACCGAATCGACGTGCGTTTGGAGCTCGACCGATTCCCGGCGCGGCGTTTGAGCCGTTACGGATAACGTCAGCCCACAGCCGCCCGCTTCGCCTTGGACTCGGCCGTATTGATTTGCGATAAGAGTGTTCATGTCTTGTTCTCTCCGGGAGCCTCAGCCCTCAACAACAGGCGTCGCTTCGGGCGCAGGCTCCGTGTCGATTTCGAAGTGGGTAGGAGGCAATGTGGACAGAATCTGTTTGGGTACGACCTTGTCTGTGGGAAGGATCAGGGCGCTGAGGGAGATGGGACCCTGACGGCCCTGCAATGTGATCTTTCGAACGCTGCGGCCAGTCTGATCGGCCTCGACAAGCCGAGCACTGCGGAGCATGTTGTAGAGATTGGTGTTTGGCGGCAGCTTGATCTGTCTCACCATCAGGCGTTCTCGTGCCTGGCTGACTGCCACCGGCACCACGACTGCCGCCTTATCTCCCTCGACGTAGACTTGTGCGCCGGGGGTGTTCACTCCCAATGCGCCGTTCTCGATCAACTCCTGAAGTGCCTGCAAGAACAGGCTCACTGGATTGTTTGGCTGAGCAGCGATGGCGGGCTGGGCCTGTTCGACGCTGGCTTGGTCGGCGCGGCTGACCGTCTGGGCGAGGGGACTTGCCGACTCACCGCCGTGCCCGTCCGAGAGGCACGTCGCCAGATGCACGAAGCGCGGCAGGCCGAGAAAGGTGAGGTCTGCCCGCGAAAGGATATGGTGCATGAGGAAGCTAGAAAGCTTCGCATGTGCACCATGCTCCCGCTCAGGTCGCCAGCCTGCGACGGGCGTCTTTGTGCGCCGACCGAACTGAGCATAAGGTTCATCGAGTGGGCACCACGTCTCGCCCTTGCCGCGCACGTCCAACTCAAACAGTTTTCCCAGGTCATGACAGAGAGCGGCAATGAACGTGGCGTACTGCCAGCGCGAGCGGTTGCGGGAACTACGGAAACTATCAACGCTGCCGTCTGGCCGCTGCTCCATCTTCATGTTGCCCTCGAACTCTTCCAAAGCCTTGAGCGCGACTTCGAGCGAATGCAGGTAGAGTCCGCCGGGCTCGGCGTGGTGGTGCGCGGCGCTGGCTGGCAGATCGCCCACTGTTACGGCAAACCTGTCGAGCAGCCTCTCAGCCAGCGCCCGCACCTGCATGTCCAGTGAGAGCCAGTACAGAATTTGTTCGGTCATGGTTTCAACTGACGGCATGGTTCTCCTGGCTCATCCCTATCGGGGATGGGTCACCCATCCCGGCGGACATCCCCGATGACTCATCCCTAGGGATGGGTGGTAACGGAATGGTTAAAGGAATCTCTGCCGTGACTCCTTGAACCGGAAATCTCGGCGAAGATTCACCGTTTTTCCTTTTCGCCGCCTGCAGCGGCGGTAACCACTTACGCCGCTGCCAGAGTTTCCGCAGCCGGGGCCTCCGACCCGGCTGGTTTCGGCGGCTGCGCCGCCATGACGGCCCTCAGGGCGGGTACCCCGCCGCTTTTGTTGACGACGCCGATGACCGTCAATGCGACCTCGGACATGGGCGTCACTTGGTGGGGCTTGTCGTCCCAGACTTCGACGGCGTAGTTCGTCCCGCCGCTGTTCTCCGGGTCCAGCACCAACAGGTTGGTGACGTAGGTCTCCTTGCTGCTGGAGTTGACCTTCCGAGCCGAACATCTCAAAACTGTGCCGATGAGCTTCATGGCCTTTATGGCCTCCTCGAATCGAGATTGGTGTGGATCACAGGTTCGTGGGTCACAGTGCGAATGTTGGGGGTGGGCGTGGATACCTTGTACAAACTCGCGGGCTCAGGCGCCCCCTTGCAGTGCTCGATTACCCTGCGATGCCGGGCGGCCCTTTCATACATTCGCTGGCGAGCTTCTGAGCCGACAGCCACGATCAGTGTCAGCCGTTCGCCCGCGCTCGCGCGACATCGTGCAAACCGCGTTACGAAGTGCAGC
>NZ_DASUBE010000078.1:0-11609 GCF_035763405.1 Edaphobacter sp. | reverse complement strand
CCGCTCGCGCAAAGCTACGCACTCGACCCCTACGCGCCGTTCCCCGCCTTCATCGACACCGGCGTCGCGCTGGTAGACAAGGCCAACGTAGACGCCATGCTCAGCCACCAGAACCAGGCCCC
The DNA here is from genome assembly GCF_035763405.1 of Edaphobacter sp. Classification (NCBI taxonomy): domain Bacteria; kingdom Pseudomonadati; phylum Acidobacteriota; class Terriglobia; order Terriglobales; family Acidobacteriaceae; genus Edaphobacter; species Edaphobacter sp. The sequence continues at coordinate 11,487 of NZ_DASUBE010000078.1, read as the reverse complement.
AGTCACCGGCAACCCATAGGAGACGACAACTCAACCCGCGTGACTTTGGGCAGGAGCGCAGGGCTTTAGCTCTCCGAAATCGCCAGCAACATCAAGAGCCTTAGCCTCCGGGTCTTTTTATGCTTTATCCTCACGAGCACCTTTTCCGCAGCCAATCTATCTTCTCGGGCTGCTCTTCGGCCGCGGGAATCATCACGCCTCGAGATTCTTACGGAGCCAATTCAGGACAACACGCCGCTCTTCCTGCCCCGCCCTGCGGACCTGGGAGAGCAGCCATAGACCGGTTAGCTTTTCTGTCTCAATGATTTTGAAGCCTTCGACGCATATGGAACATGCCGCCGCCAAATTGGAAAGCTTGTCCTTGCCACCAAGTTTCTTGTCAACGACATAGTCAATATGAAGACGGACTCTTTTACCCGTCGCCGTGTCAGTTTCTCCTGGTCCAATGCCGCACATGTAGCAAGTGAACCCGTCATGATCAATCGCTGCGGCGCGAAGCCTCGCGGATACGGCAGACGAAAATACAATGCTGCTTCGATTGCTTGCGCTGGAACTATTCATATTTCTTATCCATGACCATCCGTGATTCCTCAACCCTCATCCATATTGTTTCAAACACAGCAGTACTTTACGTCAAAACGACGCACGCCAAGTCTCCGGTCGCAGAATCACCGCATCCTCCAATGGTGGGCATATGGTGAAGATGCGGGGTGTGCTGGCGAACAGATGAACCCTATAGATTTGCCATTCGGTGGGCCGCTCCATCGCCAGTTCGCGTTCATTGCGTGTCAGAAAGAATGGAGTCCGCGCCGCTCCATTTGTTGTCTTGACTTCGATTAATCGCTCTCGCCCGCTCTGCTCGAAGGAGAGAACGTCATAGCCTGCTCCATCGCCGTCTTCATGTGCTACCCAACGCACCTTTCGAGCTAGATCCCGGCAGTTCTCGCTCTCAAGTCGGAGCCGTTCAACTTCAAGCACGAAGGCTTCACCGGACTTGCCGAGATTACGATTCAGATAGTCCCTCTCGACAGGATCGAACTTGCGCACAAGCCGATTAAGACCAGCAGGGATTTTCCGATCCCCTTTAGTAGGTGTTGGCGATTCGACAAAAACCGTCGGAGTCGGCGTGGGCGTCGAAACTGGTTGAGCCATTTCAAGAACCGCGTGATGCTGCGTAAGGTAGCGATCAATCGCATCAAAAATGGAGTTCTGGTAGTTCTTCTTGGGTATATAGCCCGGAATCCAAGGAAGCCCAAGCTCCTCCAACACAGCAGAGATGTTCTGATGCTTGAACTCCACAGAGCGGTGTGATCGGCCAATTTGGGCCATCAGCGTCGTGGAATGTCTGGACTTCACATATGGCTGCCCCGACAGATCAGCATCGAGCATGACGAAATAGTCCGCGACAATCGCGTCAAGTTCGTCGTCTTGCCACGGTGTTCCAAACTTGCTTTCGTCGGGCATGGGATTTCGCAGTCATCCAATCATAATCTTGCCCTGAAGAATCAGGAACATAGAATCGTTGGAGCATCTGAGAGGAAAACTACTTGACACCACACACTGTGTGTTATACAGTGTGTTCAGCACAGTATGAGCCCAGCCGCCCAAACCGAACTCTTCGACTCCCTTCGCCTCGAACTCCGCCGGGGATGCCTCGTCGTCGCCGTGCTGGCGCAGTTGCGTCAGGAGCACTACGGCTACACACTCCGCAAGTCGCTGGTCGAGGCTGGCCTCGAGATCGAAGAGAGCACGCTCTATCCGCTGCTGCGACGTCTGGAGACGCAGGGCCTGCTCACCAGCCAGTGGCGCGAAGAGGACAAGCGCAACAAGCGGTTTTATCGGCTAAGCGCCGAGGGCGAGGTGGTGCTGGGGCAACTGCTGGACGAATGGAGAGGCATCAACCGCGCCGTCGAGCGGATTTTGGGTGCCGCGACCTCGCACGAACGAAAGACCGACGGAGAGGAGAGTTAGCCATGGAGCTTCTGGAGCGTTATCTACAGGCAGTCGGCGAGCATCTTCCGGCAAGCAGCAGGCAGGACACCATCGCCGAGCTGCGCACCAACCTGCTGGCCGAGATGGAGGGCCGCGAGGAGGAGCTGGGCAGGCCGCTGACCGAAGACGAGGCGGCGAAGATCCTCGAAGCCCACGGAATGCCGATCATGGTCGCGGCGCGCTATCGGCCGCAGCACTCGCTCATCAGTCCGGCGCTGTTTCCCATTTACTGGTACACACTCAGGAAGAGCTTCCCCTTGCTGGTGCTGGCCTACGTCGTCGTCGAAGGCATGCGGATTGTCGTTCAGGGCCAGCCGCTGTCGGAGCTTCCCGCTGCCCTCGCCCACTTCTGGAGCATCGCGCTGATCTACTGGGCGATCATCACGCTGGGCTTTGCAATCTTCGAGTATCTCCAGCAAACGCAGCACACAAAGTTCGCCCTGCCTCACTGGAGCGTCCGCGACCTGCCGAAGCTTGAGCGCACAGAGAAGGCGCCGTCGCTGATTCACGACATAGCCGACGTCATTGTGAGCATCGGGGGAGTCCTGTGGCTGCTGGCCGTACCGAACCATCCGTACCTGATCCTCGGGCCGGGCGCGAAGTTCGCGCACCAGATGCCGTTCGCCCTCGCGCCCCAGTGGCACGTCTTCTACTGGCAGCTCATGGCGGTGTTTATCGCGATGGCCACGCTGAAGGGGCTGACGCTGTCTCCGGGGCTGCGTCCGCACAGAGACTGGCTAAAGCTTGGCTCGCAGGCGCTCGGCATCGGCATTCCGCTGATCATGCTTCAGTTGAAGCCATTCTTTGTTCCCAACGCGGGCTCGACCCAAACCGTGCAGTCACTGGCAGTCATCAACACTGGCATCGCGCTCGGCTTGAAGATTGCAGTGGCGGTTGCCGGAGTTAAGCTCCTCTGGGACCTGTGGCAACTCGTTCGCAGGCGCACAGGCAGACAGCCCGGTTTCGCGGCGATCTGGTAGAGGAACATCGCGCTGCACTTCATCACGAGGCAGCGTAGTTCGCCTCGTGATGAAGTGCTCCCGGCAAAATCGCTACAATAAAGACATGATCCGGAAAACTCGCCTCTTTACCCCTGGCCCGACGCCACTGCTCCCTGCCGCCCAGTTCGCCATGGCTGCCGCCGACATTCATCACCGCACGCCGGAGTTCCGTGCGCTGTTCACCCGCGTGCTCTCGCAGCTCAAGGACTTCGTCGGCACCAAAAACGACGTCATCATCCTGTCCAGCTCGGGCACCGGAGCCATGGAAGCCGCCGTCTCCAACCTCACCAGCCCCGGCGACCGCGTCCTCGTCCTCACCGCCGGCAAGTTCGGCGAGCGCTGGAGCGCCCTCACCAAGGCCTTCGGCTGCCACGTCGATGTCATCGAGAAGCCTTACGGCCAGACCTTCGACCTCGCCGAAGTCAAAGCCGCGCTCAAGCTCGAAACCCGCGCCGTCTTCGTCCAGGCCACCGAGTCTTCGACCGCCGTGCGTCACGACGTCGAAGCCATCGCCGGGCTGCTTAAGGCGGAAAAGTCCGAGGCGCTGTTCGTCGTCGATGCCATCACCGGCCTCGGCACCACGCACCTCGACATGGACGCCTGGGGCGTCGACGTGCTCATCGGCGGCTCGCAGAAGGCCGTGATGATGCCTCCCGGCCTCAGCTATCTCGCCATCAGCCAGCGCGCCTGGGACCGCATGGAGTCCACCTACAACCCGCGCTACTACTTCGACCTGCGCAAGGAGCGCAAGAACGCCGCCAAAGGCGAGAGCGCGTACACACCGCCCGTCTCGCTGATCGCCGCGCTCGGCGCCTCGCTCGACTATATCGCCGGCCAGGCCGAAGGCAACCTCGCCGAAGGCCGCAAGAAGCTCGTCGATAACGCCGAGACCTGCGCCGCCATGACCCGCGCCGCCGTCGAAGCGATGGGCCTGAAGCTCTTCGCGCCCAAAGGCTACGAGGCCGCCGCCGCAACGGCGATCCTGCCGCCCGAGGGCACCGACTCCGGCATCATCGTCAAGGGCCTCAAATCGCGCTTCGCCGCCATCGTCACCGACGGCCAGGGCGAGATGAAGGGCCATCTCTTCCGCATCGCCCACATCGGCTTCTTCGACTACATGGACACGATCGCCATCATCGGAGCCTTCGAGCAGGTCGTCGCCGCAGCCAAAATCCTCCCGGGCTTCGAGTTCGGCAAAGGCCTCATCGCCGCCCAGAAGGTCTACGCCGACCGGGTCAAATAGACACTATTACGGGAACCCACGTCCGGATTCTTCAGACGTGAGTTCCCAAATTATTTAAGGAGCCTCTGATTAAGTCTCCGATTTTTGATCCGTCATTCTGAGCGAAGCGAAGAATCCCCGCATTTCTTTTCTGCGCCGATTCCTTCCGGGCCCTCCGATACTTAATCAGAGCTTCCTTAAGTCGTCATTCTGAGCGCAGCAGCCTGCCCTGAGCGAAGTCGAATGGGAAGAATCCCCGCATTTTGCCCGCAGATGCGGGTGCCCACCCATGCGCGGCTTCATGCGCATGGGCGGGAATGAACACACTCCAACCGCCAACCTTTTGCACTCCCCTTGCATTTCCATTCCGTACCCTGAGCGAAGTCGAAGGGGGAGGAATCTGCTGCTTCTCCCGCCGCAGCTGTGCCCTGCTGCGAAGAAAAAAGCTCATCAAGCTACCCGACGCCATCATCCTCGCAACCGCCGAAGTCGCGGGACGCGAGTTGCTGACCCGCAATATAAAGGACTTCCCCGCAGGCACTCGCGGGGTCAAAATCCCATACACGCTTTGAACAACCTCTCCTGCGCTTTCCACAAATGGTATGTCAAGCCTCCAAACCACCCAACCCACTCAAACCAAAGCCGATCGAGTTGGCGGTTTAGTTTCCTCCTTCCAGTAAAATAGAAATAGGAGACACAGAAGCCCCGCTTGGCGTGGGGCTTTTTCCTTTGCTGTTCAGAGTACCCGGAAGCCATAACCCGTGTAGATCATGGACTTTAGCGGAACAGCCCTTGTAAAATAAGGGGTTTACAGGCACCCGGCGGGCAAGTCCGAACCTAAGTCCAGTGTTTGAAGGACTTTGCACAAAAAGCAGGGGAGGGGGTACCCGCCCATCCATCGCCCGGCACGCAGCCGAAAACTCTTGCCAGCGATACCAAGTAAACTAAAGACTCGCACATCCCCAGTTCTTCCGACGCCAACGCCGCAACGATGCGGCCACTTTGCTGACACGCAGCAGGAAGAGGAATACAGAGTCTCCATGAAGATCGTTCTCGCCGAAAAAGTCTCCCCCGCCACCCTCGCCGTCTTCCAGCAGGAGCCCGGCTGGCAGGTCGTCACGCATGACCAGATCAAGAATGGCCTCGCCGCCGAGCTGGCCGACGCCGACGCGCTCGTCGTTCGCTCCGCCGTGCAGGCCGACGCGCAGTTGCTCGAGTCCGCCCCGAAGCTCCGCATCATCGGCCGCGCCGGAGTCGGCGTCGACAACATCGACACCCCCGCCGCCACGCACCGCGGCATCGTCGTCATGAACACGCCCGGAGCCAACGCCGTCGCCGTAGCCGAGCTGACGCTTGGCCTGATGGTCTCGATGGCCCGCAGCGTGCCCCGCGCCAACGCGACCATGCACGCCGGCAAGTGGGAGAAGAAGTCGCTGCAAGGCTCCGAGCTGCGCGGCAAGACGCTCGGCATCGTCGGCCTGGGCCGCATCGGCCTTGAGGTCGCGCGCCGCGCCGCCAGCTTCGGCATGAATCTCATTGGCTACGATCCGTTCGTCGCGCCCGTCATCGCGCGAGAGAACAACGTCACCCTCGTGCCCATCGACCAGATCTTCAAGGACTCCGACTACCTCACGCTCCACGTCGGCCTGACGCCCCAGACCGAGGGAATGATCAACGCGGCCTCGCTCAAGGTGATGAAGAAAGGCATCCGCATCATCAACTGCGCGCGTGGCGAGCTGATCGTCGAAGAGGCGCTGGCCGAGGCCATCAAGTCCGGCCACGTTGCCGGAGCCGCGCTCGATGTGTTTCACAAGGAGCCGCTCAAGGACTCGCCCTTCTTCGAGCTGGAGAACGTCATCCTCTCGCCCCACATCGCCGGGTCCACCGACGAGGCGCAGGAGGCGATCGGCATCCAGCTCGCCCGCCAGGTCAGCGACTACCTGAAGCTCGGCGTCGTACAGAACGCGGTGAACCTGCCCAGCCTCACACATGAGGAGTACGTCGAGGTCGCGCCCTACATCGAGATGGCCGAGCGCCTCGGCCACTTCCTCGCGCACTCCGCGCCGGGCAATCTCGAGAGCATCCAGATGACCTACAGCGGCCGCATCGCGCAGGGCAAGACGGACCTCATCCGCAACGCCGCCATCGCAGGCATCTTCTCCGGCTCGGAGGGCAATGGCGAGAACGGCACGCACGCCAACCGCATCAACGCCGCAGCCATCGCGGCCGAACGCGGCGTCCGCGTGCAGGAGGAGAAGAAGGAGTTCACCACAGGCGGCGCGGGTTCCGTGCTGAAGATTGTTCTGCACTCCTCCGAAGGCGAGACGAGCGCGTCAGCCACAGTGCTGCACGGCAGCTCGCCGCGCCTGCTGACCTACGACGGCATCGACATCGAAGCGCCGCTGAACGGAACGCTGGTCGCCATCCGCAACCACGACGTGCCCGGCGTCATCGGCCGCATCGGCACCATCCTCGGCGAGCACCAGGTGAACATCGCCAACTTCGCCCTGGGCCGCGCCGGAGCAGGCTCCAGCCGTGCGCAGCGCGTGCCGCAGGGACAGGCACTGGCCGTGGTCCAGATCGACGTGCCCTCGGCAGCCGCAGCCAACGCGGCCATCGAAGCCCTGCGCAAGGTCGAAGCCATCGCCAGTGTTCGGCTGATCGAGTTGGGAAAACTGTAACTTGAACTCAACGGATGAAGCGCAGGCCATCGCGCTTCATCCAGTACCATCGCAACAGAGAACAGACCATGCCGCTTTACGAATACGAATGCACTGCCTGCCATCGTCGCACGGAGAAGATTCAGAAGTTCTCCGACCCGGAGATCACCGTTTGCCCACACTGCGGCGGGACGCTCGAACGGCTCATCCACGCGCCTGCCGTCAGCTTCAAAGGCGGCGGATGGTATGCGGACGGCTACGGCAACGCCAAGCCGAAGTCCTCCGGCGAGGGCGCAAGCAAAAGCGCAAGCTCTGCCACCACGTCTGCCTCCGACTCAAGTAGCGCGAGCAGCACTGCTGTCTCAACGCCTGCGACTGCAGCGCCTGCCAGCGCACCGGCTGCCGACAAAAAATAGCCGGGGACGGCGGCTTTACTCCTGGCCGATGTCCTCGTTCCAGATCTCAGGATGCTCCGCGATGAAGCCGGTCAATAAATCCGAGCATTCCTGAGAATCCAGATCGATCACCGTAACACCGATCGACTTCAGCCAATCCACGCCTCCGGCGAAGTTTCTGCTCTCGCCCACGACGACGGTACGGATTCCGAACTGCCGAATCAGCCCGCTACAGTACCAGCAGGGCGCCAGCGTCGTCACCATGATTTTGTCTCGGTAGGACCGCTGCCGGCCCGCGCGGCGAAATGCGTCCGTCTCGCCGTGGATGGAAGGGTCGTCCTGCTGCACGCGCCGGTTGCGTCCCGAAGCCAGCAGGCGTCCCTCGCCGTTGAAGAGCGCAGCACCAATCGGAACTCCGCCCTCGGCGCGTCCTGTTCGTGCCTCCTGGAGCGCGACCTCCAGCATCGCGCGATGATCCAGCATTTTTTCTGCCACGCTACTCCTTCTTCTTGGGTACTTTTGCTCCAGCCTTGCGTGCCTCGGACAATCCGATGGCGATTGCCTGCTTCCGGCTGGTCACTTTCCTGCCGCTGCGGCCGCTCTCGAGCTTGCCTTGCTTCATCGCCTTCATCTCGCGCTCGACGCTCTTGCCCGCGGCCGGGCTATACTTCCGCGTCGATTTCTTCTTCGATGAAGACTTTTTAGCCGAACTCTTTTTGCTCGCCGATTTCTTCGCTACCTTCGCTACCTTCTTCGTCGCCATGGAGTATCCTCCCTTTCCTTTAAGAGGCGAAGTCGATGTGCACGAGTTGCACGGCGGTCATCGTGATCGCCTGCGCCTGACTACAACAAGCCCCACCAGCAGCACGACGGCGGCCACGCCCAGCGTGCGTTTGGTGATCTTCTCGATCCACGAAGGCGTTCGCGCAAGCGAGCCGTTCTGCCACGCATCATGCACCGCTATCAAATCAGCCGACAGGCCCGGAATCGTGATCGCGTGTAAATCCGTCGTCGGCAGCGAGCCGAAGATGCGCTCCGGCTCGGGCTTGCTGCCGCTGCGGTCCTTCGGAATTGCCGCGATCAGCGCGTTCGCCTCGGCATCACGCGGGTCGTTGAACAGCGCATCGTCGGCGGTGTTCGGAAACAGGGTCGCGCGGCCGGTCATCTTCTTCTCAATCGCCGCAACGCTGTCCTGACAGACGCCGAGCGCGTAGTAGCCGCCGAAGGGAAGCTCAGGATTCGCGGCATGAAGATGCAGATACGCGACCGTCATCCGACCAGCCAGCCGGGTCACTTCAAGGGCGTCTGCTCCGTCGTAGGTGTGGGCGTGACGGCCCAGCACCCATGCCTGGTCCTGCGTGTCCATGGTGCGGAACTCGGCCTTGCCGTCGATGCCGAAGTACCAGCTCACGTCTGCGTTGATCTTCGGCCCGCGAATTCTCCACTCGTACTCGGCGTGGCTGACAGGAACGAGCAGTGGACGCTTCGTGCCGGGGACAAGTATCTGCGAGTCCACAAAGAAGGGCATCATCACTTCCTGTCCCTTGTAGTGGAAGTGGCCGAAGTTGGCGAAGTAGCGCGCGTCGTAGACCTCGACCGTGTGGCCTGTCATGGTGAGTGCTTCGATCAGTGCTTCTGGGGTCGTTGCGCTGTGACCGGAGATCGTCGCGGTTGCCGTCGCGTGGCCGTCCACGCCGTTCAGGCTCAGGCGATTGAGCGCGTCAGCCATGCGCTGGCTCTCGGCGTGCTCAGGCGCAAGCTCCGGGTTTGGCCCGTCGCCGCGCACCACGCCCGCGCCCAGGTCGGTGACGATTCCTTCCGTCGTAAATCCGGGCAGCGTGGAAGGATGGTCGAAGCTGATGGTCTCGGCGCGCTCGGGCGCGTAGTCGCCGAGATCGAGGTAGGTCTTTATCTGCTCCGGCGTCAGCGCGCTTGCGGGTGCGCCCGGAGGACGCGCGGCGAGGCTTTCCAGCGCGGCATTCTTTCCCGCAACATGCGACACGACGCGCACCGTAGGGTTGATCTCGCGCATTGTCCAGCCGGGAAAGCGGTCGAGGCCCTGCCAGTCCCTGCCCAGAATCAACTCACGCAGGCGCTTCATCAGCGCGGGCGTCATCAGCGTTGGGCCGCGCTTGCCGCCGTTGTTCAACTGCGCGAGCAGAGCGTCGGTGAAGCCGGGCGTAGCCGAAAGCTCGCGCATCATCCCGGCCAGCAGCACGGTGTTCGGAGGCATCGGCGCCTCGGGCACGACGTAGGGCGCGTCGCCCCGGCAGCCAATCAGTCCCAGCAGAACGCCCACACTCACCCCGCGGCAAAGCAGTCTGGACAACGAGCCTTGCTTCAGCATCCGCCCATTAAACCCTAAACCTGCACGAAAAACTTAACACCGATTGCCACCGATTGCACCGATCATAAAAGCAACTACGAAATCGACCACGGATTTACACAGATGCTCACGGATTTAAGACCTCTATCCGTGAAATCCGTGGTCGATTTTAATCGGTGGCAATCGGCGGTAAGTTTGTTCAGTTATCGAGCTTCTTCGTCACCAGCTCGTTCAGCAGCGCCGGGTTGGCCTGGCCCTTCGAGAGGCGCATGACCTGGCCGACGAAGAACGCTGCGACCGTCTTTTTGCCGCCGCGATACTGCTCGACCTGCTTGGGGTTGGCGGCGATAACTTCGTCGATCATCTTCTCGATAGCGCCCGCATCGGAGATCTGCCGCGGCTTGTCGCGCTCGTAGATCTCGGGGAAGTCCTTGCCTTCGGCGAAGCAGGCATCGAGCAGTTGCTTGAGCATCTTGCTTGAAAGCTCGCCGGACTCGGCGAGGTCGGCAGCCATGACGACGCCGTCCATCGAGACCGGCGAATGCTCCGGCTCAAGCTCGGCTGCACGCAGGCGCATGGTCAGCTCGCTGGTCAGCAGAGCGGCAACTCGCTTCGGACTCTTAGCCTTCTTCGCCGCCGTCTCGAAGCGGTCGGCGAATGCGCGCGTGGCGGTCAGCGTGGCCGCGTCCTGCGCGGAGAGGTCGTAGGTGGCGATCATGCGCGCGCGCCGCGCCTCGGGCAGCTCGGGCAGGTCCTTCAGAATTTCAGCCTGCCACGCCGCGCCGACGACCAGCGGCGGCAGGTCCGGCTCGGGGAAGTAGCGGTAGTCGTGCGCCTGCTCCTTCGAGCGCATGGAGTAGGTGCGGCCCTCGGCGTTGTTCCACAGGCGCGACTCCTGCACTACGCGGCCTCCCTCTTCGAGCACGCCGATCTGCCGCTCGATCTCGTACTCGAGCGCGGCGCGGATGTAGCGGAAGCTGTTGACGTTCTTCACCTCTGCTTTGGTGCCGAACTTTTCCGCGCCTTTCAGCATCACGCTCACGTTGGCGTCGCAGCGCAGCGAGCCTTCGTCCATGTTGCAGTCGCTGACGCCGGTGTAGAGCAGAATTTCTTTCAAGCGCGTCAGGTACTCGAAGGCCTCGTCAGGCGTGCGCAGGTCGGGCTCACTCACGATCTCGACCAGCGGGGTGCCGCAGCGGTTCAGGTCGATGTAGGTCTTCGAGACGGAGTCGGCGAAGCCGTCATGCACGCTCTTGCCGGCGTCCTCTTCCATGTGCAGGCGCGTTACGCCGATGCGCTTCGTCCTGCCTTCGGCGGCAGGTACGTCAATCCAACCATGTTCGGCGATGGGCTTGTCGAACTGCGAGATCTGATAGCCCTTCGGCAGGTCGGGATAGAAGTAGTTCTTGCGCGCGAAGATGCTGGTCTCGCGGATTTCGCAGTGAATGGCCTTCGCAGCCAGCACGGCGAATTCAACGGCCTTGCGGTTCAACACAGGCAGCGCGCCGGGCAGGCCCAGGCAAACCGGGCAGACGTGCGTATTCGGCTCGCCGCCGTACTGATTGATGCAGCCGCAAAAGGCCTTGGTGGCGGTCAGGAGTTGAACGTGAACCTCCAGCCCGATGACAGGCTGGTACTTGGCAAGAATCTCCGGCGAGAGCGCAGTGGCGGTGGACATGGTCAGCTTGATTTTACCAAGCGCGCTGATAAGCTGGCCGCCACTGCCCATACCTTTCGGCGCTGCACGGCATCAGATGCGCATGGGCATCAGGATGTAGCGGTACTTGACGTCCTCGTTGCCGTCTTCAGGACGCATCTGACCGGCGCTCTGGGCGTCCTTGAATTCGAGCCTCACCTCGCCGGTGTTGCCAATGGCCTTCAAGAAGTCGAG
>NZ_DASUBE010000077.1:0-4673 GCF_035763405.1 Edaphobacter sp. | reverse complement strand
GGCGCGGGTGTGAAGGGCAGCCGGTTCTATCTCATTAACGGAGGCTTCGTGCCGCAGACTATCCAATACGGAGATACTCTGGAGCGGCCGACTACCAGGAAGATGCCTGAGATTCAGCTTCCAGTAGCGAGTGCCACGCCTGCGTCCCGTTGAACCGTTGTGGTGGTCGAGGCGAGGTGGTTCCGTTTGTTAGGACGGTTTTCGTCAGCTTCTGGTAATCGAGATCAGTGTCTCGGTTCCTGGCTGGGCAGCTCTATCCGTTCGCGGATTCAGCATGTCGGCTACTGGTACCTGAAGCGGAGGGTGCATCACTGAACAAAGCCGTCTCTGGTCACCCTCGCTGATACTCACTTCCTCCCCAGCTCCCTGCTGTTGAAACGCTCAATACCGCTGTAGACCTCAATCAGCGGCCTTTTATTGCAGAAGAAGTTTCACTTCGGCGCAAAACCTATCGCACCGCGCTAACGCGGGCATGCGCGCAGGCAGATTTCCATGCGGTCGCACTTTCTGTAGAAAGCGAGCAGACCTGCGCCTATCTAAGCTAAACTAGTCAGTAGCGCATTTCTCCCCCAAATACCACCCTCAAGCGCACAGACAGGACACCTTACGCCGTGAGCACCTCGACCGCAGTTGCCGTGAAGCCCATCTTCAACATCGCCATCATCGCCCACGTCGATCATGGCAAGACCACGCTGGTCGATGCCATGCTGCGCCAGAGCGGGACGTTCCGCTCGAACGAGGCCGTCGCCGACCGCGTCATGGACTCGAACGACCTCGAGCGCGAGCGCGGCATCACGATTCTGGCCAAGAACACGGCGATCCATTACATGGACTCTAAGATCAACATCGTGGACACGCCCGGCCACGCCGACTTCGGCGGCGAAGTGGAGCGCGCGTTGAAGATGGTCGATGGCGTAGTGCTGCTGGTCGATGCCTCCGAAGGCCCGCTGCCGCAGACGCGCTATGTGCTCTCGAAGGCGCTTGAAGCGAAGCTGACGCCGATCCTCGTCATCAACAAGATCGACCGGCCCGACGCGCGGCCGCAGGAGGTTGTCAACGAAGTTTACGACCTGTTCATCGACCTCGATGCTGACGAGAGCGTGCTGGATTTTCCGATCATCTACACGAACGGCAAGCAGGGCACGGCGACCATGGACCTCGCCCAGCCGGGCACGGACCTGAAGCCGCTCTTCGACCTCATCGTGAATACGATTCCGCCGGCCAAGGGCGATCCTGAAGGCTCGCTCCAGATTCTGGTGACGAATCTTGACTACTCGGACTACCTGGGTCGCCTCGCCATCGCGCGCGTCTTCAACGGCACGCTCAAGACGGGGCAGGAGGTCGCGGTCTCGAAGACGGACGGCACGCTCCAGAACGTCAAGATTACGAAGCTGTTTACGTTCGACGGACTGAAGCGCATCGACACGCCGGAGACACAACTGGGCGACATCGTCGCCATTGCTGGCGTCGCGGGCATCACGATTGGCGAGTCGTTCACCAGCATCGAGGCGCCTGCACCCTTGCCGCTCATCAAGATTGACGAACCGACGATTGCGATTCAGTTCTCGGTCAACAACGGACCGTTTGCCGGGCGCGAGGGCTCGTATGTCACCAGCCGCAACCTCCGCGAGCGGTTGGACAAGGAACTGCTGACGAACGTCTCGATCCGCGTCGAAGAGACCGGCTCGCCGGACACCTTCAAGGTGCTGGGCCGCGGCGAGCTTCAGCTTTCGGTGCTGATCGAGATGATGCGCCGCGAAGGCTTCGAGCTGATGGTCTCGCGTCCGGAGATCGTCACACGCCGCATCGACGACCAGCTCATGGAGCCGAACGAATATCTGACGGTGGACATTCCTGAGAACTTCGTCGGTACGGTCATCGAGCGGCTGGGGCCGCGCAAGGGCGAGATGGTCAAGATGACGAACCACGGCTCGGGCCGCGTGAGGATGGAGTTCAAGATTCCTTCGCGCGGGCTGATTGGGCTGCGCTCGGAGATGCTGACCGAGACGCGCGGCACGATCATCATGAACTCGATTGCTGACGGCTACGTGCCTTACCAGGGCGAGATTCCGCAGCGGCCGACCGGCGCGCTCATCTCCGACCGCGCCGGCACGACGACCATCTACGCGCTCAGCGGCCTGGAAGATCGCGGCGTGCTCTTCGTTCCTGATGGTATCGAGGTCTACGAGGGCATGGTCATCGGCGAGCACTCGCGCGACAACGACCTCGACGTGAACTGCGTCCGCGAGAAGAAGCTGACGAACATGCGAGCCAGCTCGGCTGACGAGGCGCTCAGGCTGTCTCCGCACAAGCAGCTCACGCTCGAACAGTCCATCGAATTTATTGCTGACGATGAGCTGGTTGAGGTGACTCCGAAGTCGCTCAGGCTCAGGAAGAAGGTTCTACAGGCCAACCGGAGACCCAGACGGAGCCAGCCGGAGTAGTCACCCCCCCCCCATACTTTTTTGCAAAATCCTTCTAACAAAGGACTTATGTGTGGGGATATGGCTGAAGTACTCATGTTTACTGGGGCTGATCCTGTAAGTTACTTCTAACAAATGGTTTAGTCTTCGAATTCCCGGAAAGACAGAAAAGTCCGGCTCACGCCGGACTTTTTCTCTTCCTGATTCCATTCTATCGGACGTGTCAATATTACCCGGTATCGGATGCAGTCAGGATTCCTCGCCGATGTTGATCGCTGTCTGCTCTCCGTCCACGCATAAAGATGCTAACCTCAGTTCGGATGCTCACGGACAAAAATCAGCTCTACTACGGAGACAACCTCGAGGTCCTGCGCGACTACATCCCCGCGCAATCGGTCGATCTCATCTATCTCGACCCGCCCTTCAATTCCCGCCAGGACTACAACGTCCTCTTCGCGGAGAAGGACGGCCACAGCTCCGCCGCGCAGATCACCGCCTTCAAGGACACATGGGAGTGGAACGAAGAAGCCGCCCGTAGCTATGAAGAGGTTGTCGAACAGGGAGGTCGCGTCGCCGACGCCATGCGCGCCTTCCGCACCCTCCTCGGCGGCTCCGACATGCTCGCCTACCTCGCCATGATGGCCCCGCGCCTCGTCGAGTTGCGCCGCGTCCTCAAGGAAACCGGATCCATCTACCTCCACTGCGACCCCACCGCCAGCCACTACCTAAAGCTGCTGATGGATGGGGTCTTCGGTGCGCAGTTCTTTCATTCAGAAATTATTTGGAAACGTAACAGCGCACATAGCGATGCAAAGAGATTCGGGTCGGTTCACGACACAATCCTTTTCTATTCAAAGGGAAATGATCCCTTTTGGTCGACCCAATACCAGGCATACGAGCCAGGTTATGTGGAACAGTATTATCGATACAAAGACGAAGACGGACGACGTTTCATGTCCGGCGACCTCAGTGCTGCTGGCCTGCAAGGTGGCGGATACACCTATGAGTGGAAAGGCGTCACACGAGTCTGGAGAGTCCCGGTCGCAACAATGGAGCGTCTCGATTCGGAGAATCGTGTCTTCTACACGCGCAACGGCATACCTCGATTCAAGCGCTATCTTGACGAATCCAAAGGAATGCCGGCTCAGGATGTCTGGACAGATATCGAATCCCTAAAATCGTGGATGGCCGAGCGTCTCGGCTACCCCACCCAGAAGCCGGAAGCTCTTCTTGAACGCATTCTCCGTGCCAGTTCCAACGAGGGCGATCTTGTTCTCGATCCTTTCTGCGGCTGCGGAACCACCGTGCAGGTTGCGCAGAAGCTCAACCGCCGCTGGATCGGCATCGACATCACCCACCTTGCCATCGGCCTGATCAAGGGCCGGCTCGACAAAGCTTTTGAGAACAGTAGGCCACCGATACGTCAAACCTACGAGGTCATCGGCGAACCGAGAGACCTAGCTGGCGCAAGACAACTCGCCGAAGAAAATAAATATCAGTTCCAGTATTGGGCACTTGGAGAATGTGGAGCCCGTCCGACCGAAGGCATCAAAAAAGGCGCGGACCGCGGCATCGATGGACGCCTTTACTTCCACGACGACCGTTCCGGCAAGTCCAAACAGATCATCTTCTCCGTCAAGGGCGGCCAGAATATCGGCGTCTCCGAGGTACGCGACTTGCGCGGTGTTCTCGACCGCGAAAAGGCGGAGATCGGCGTCTATATCTCATTCGCCGAACCCACCAAACCGATGCTCCGCGAAGCTTCCGAAGCCGGCTTTTACGCCTCTGTTGACGGGAGTAAATATCCCCGCGTCCAACTGCTCACCATCAAGGGCCTGCTCGAAGGCACCCAGCGCCTCGAACGCCCCCTCCACGTCCGCGATGTCACCTTCAAATCCGCCCCGCGTCACCGCGAGGCTCCCGCATCCAACTTCACATTGCCTTTGAAAGATGGCGAAGAGTGATGTACATCGACCGCTACCTGAACGAGATCATCGATTACGGCGGCATCCCCTGCACCCGCTCTGAAGCCTGCCCCTCCACCAAGGACGCAAAAGCGGATTCCTCCGCTTCGCTACGGAATGGAAATGCAAAGAGGCTGCTTGCGCAGCCTTCTTTGCATGTGCGGAATGTGTTGTGGATTACTTGTGTGACTTGGCGGTGGCGAAGCGTTTGTTGACCTCGTCCCAGTTGACGGTGTTCCACCAGGCGGCGAGGTAGTCGGCGCGCTTGTTCTGGTATTTGAGGTAG
>NZ_DASUBE010000076.1:0-24657 GCF_035763405.1 Edaphobacter sp. | reverse complement strand
TCGTGGTTGTTTTGTGGGGGATGTGGGGTTATCCACAGGGGGTGGGGGTTGACAGGTTTGCGGCGGGATTGAGGGGCGAAATGCGGGGGTCTCTCCACTGCGCAGCGCGTTGCGCTGCTCCGGTCGAGATGACGTGGGTTGTGTTGGGGTGGGGTCGAGGAGGAAGCTGTAGGAACGGAGTCAGGCGGGCTGGTCTGGGGCGAAGGTTTGCTTGACGCCTTCTTCGAGTGGGGTGAAGGGGTCGGTGTAGCCTGCGGCGCGGAGGCCGGCGATGTCGGCCTGGGTGTAGTGCTGGTAGCGGTTTTTGAGATCGCCGGGGAATGGGATGTATTCGATCTTGCCGGGGCCGTGGACGGACATGAGCGCTTCGGCAACGGCCTTGAAGGTGCGGGCCTGGCCGGTGCCTGCGTTGACGATGGCGTGTGTGGGTCGGCGCGGGCTTTTGGGCAGCAGGCCGCCGAAGAACATGTTGATGCGGGCGAGGTCGTTGACGAAGACGAAGTCGCGGCGCTGCTCGCCGTCGGCGTAGCCGCCTGAACCTTCGAACATGCGGATGACGCCGGTCTCTTTGAGCTGGCGGGTGAAGTGGTGCATGACGCTGGCCATGCGGCCTTTGTGCTGCTCGCGCGGGCCGTAGACGTTGAAGTAGCGGAGGCCGACGACGGTGCTCTTGAAGGTGGGCATGAGGCGGCGGACGTAGTTGTCGAAGACGAGCTTGGAGTAGCCGTAGACGTTGAGCGGGCGCTCGTTGGCCGGGGCTTCGTTGAAGGCGGTGCTGGCTCCGTAGACTGCGGCGGTGGAGGCGTAGACGAAGGGGACCTTGTACTCGGCGGCGAAGTGGAGCAGTTCCTTCGAGTAGGTGAAGTTGTTGTCCATCATGTAGCGGCCGTCGTCTTCGAGGGTGTTTGAGCAGGCGCCCTGGTGGAGGATGGCGCGGATGCGGGCGGCTTCGAGGCTGCCGGATTTGAGGGCGGCGCGGAACTCGCGCTTGTCCATGTAGTCGGAATAATCGAGGCCGGCGAGGTTGAGGAACTTTGGACCGCTGAGGTTGGGGGCGGGGGCAAGGTTGTCGACGACGAGGATGTCGCGCACGCCCGCCTGGTTGAGCTGGTGGATGAGGTTACTGCCGATGAAGCCTGCGCCGCCGGTCACGATAATCACGGTCTATTTCTCCTCGCTGTTTGCAGTGAGTTTTTTGACGATGTTGGTGGTGGAGAAGCCTTCGACTATGGGGACGATCTCGACGCGGCCGCCTGAGGCGATGACGTCCTCGTGGCCGACGACGGTTTCGACGGTGTAGTCGCCGCCTTTGACGAGGACGTTGGGGCGGAGGGCGCGGATCAACTCGAGCGGTGTGTCTTCTTCAAAGAGTACGACGGCATCGACGGCGGCGAGCGCGGCCATGACGCGGGCTCGTTCGCGTTCGCCGACGATGGGGCGCGTGGGGCCTTTGAGTCGGCAGATGGAGGCGTCGGCGTTGAGGCCGAGGACGAGCTTGGAGCCGAAGCGGCGGCACTCTTCGAGCAGGGTGATGTGGCCGACGTGCAGGAGGTCGAAGCAGCCGTTGGTGAAGACGATGGTTTCTCCGGAGGCGCGCCACTCGGCTATGCGGAGAGCCATGCGGTCGCGGTCGAGAATCTTTTCGCCTGCGGTGAGGCTGGTGCTGGGTGTGAGGGCGGCGACCAGTTCGTTGCGCACGATGGGAACGGTGCCGACTTTGCCGACGACGATGCCCGCGGCGAGGTTGGCGAGTTCGATGGCCGTCTCGATTTTGAGTTCGCCTGCGAGCGACGCGGCCAGCGTGGCGATCACGGTGTCGCCTGCGCCGGAGACATCGAAGACCTCGCGGGCGCGCGCCGGGGAGTGGTGGCGGCTGTCGCGGCGGAGGAGCGTGATTCCCTTCTCGCTCATGGTGACGGTGAGGAACTGGAGATCATGCTCGGCGATGAGCGCCTGACCGGCGCTGAGGAGCGCTTCGGTGTGGTGCTGCGCGACGCGCGTGGCAAGGGCGAGTTCGCCGAGGTTGGGGCAGACGGTGGTTGCGCCGGAGTACTTGCTGAAGTCGGGGGTTTTGGGATCGACGAGGATGGGGACACCTGCGGTGCGTGCGGCGTGGATGACGGCCCCGCAGAGTTCGTTCGAGAGAGCGCCCTTGGCGTAGTCGGAGAGGATGACGGCATGGACCTTGGCGGCGAGTGCGGCGGCGCGGTCGATGAGACGCTTCATCTCCGCTTCGGGAGGGGCGTCGCGGCTCTCGATGTCGAGCCGGAGAAGCTGCTGGTTGCGGCCAACGATGCGGGTTTTGGAGATGGTGGGGCGCGAACTGGAGACGACGCCTGCGGTGTCGATGGCTGCGCGTTCGAGGATGGCGGTGAGTTCGCGCTGCTCGGCGTCGTTGCCCCAGAAGCCGCTGAGGAAGGTCTGGCAGCCGAGGCCGGCGAGGTTCATGGCGACATTGGCGGCGCCGCCTGCGCGCTCGT
Source organism: Edaphobacter sp. (assembly GCF_035763405.1). Taxonomy (NCBI): domain Bacteria; kingdom Pseudomonadati; phylum Acidobacteriota; class Terriglobia; order Terriglobales; family Acidobacteriaceae; genus Edaphobacter; species Edaphobacter sp. The sequence goes on along the minus strand of NZ_DASUBE010000076.1, from coordinate 22,177 downwards.
ATCGCTGAGCGTGGCGGATGACGGGGACGGGGGCCTCGGGCGAGATGCGGTCTACATCGCCGTGGATGTAGCGGTCGAGCATGATGTCGCCGACTACGAGGACTTTGAGCTGGCGAAAACCGCCTTCGAGGAGGTTGAGGATCGAATGTAATTCCGGCAGCATGTGGTTGGCGCGGCTCCTGACATTATCATTGCATCTTCGGTTTTCGGGTTGGTCACTTTGTGGCGGCGGGAGTGTGAAGGATGGTTCCGATCTGGGCTAGAACCTCATCGACCGTGATGGAGGCGATGCATTTTTTCTGCTGGACGGTGCAGGTTTCAAGGCCGCAGCCCCAGCAGTCGGTCCGGTGGTAGATGACGCGGTGCTGTTTGCCGTAGGGGAACCAGACGCGGGGTTTGTTGCGTGCTGCGAAGATGGCGACGCATGGGGTCTGGACGGCTGCGGCGAGATGCATGGGGCCGCTGTCGTGTCCGAGGAAGATGCGGGCATGGGTGAAGACGGCGGCGCTTTCGCGCGGAGTGAGTTGGCCGCAAAGATTGATGATTGGACTGTCGGAGGCGGAACGCCAGCCATCGGCAAGGTACTCGCTGGAATCCGTGTCGGTAGCGGCGCCGGTAAAGACGAGAGCGTGATCGGGCCAGAGGGTGGCAAGCCGCGAAAGGAGCTCGCGCCAGTGTTCGCGTGGCCATTCGTTGGCCTGGACCTTGGTGCCGATGCTGACGGCGATGAGAGGGCGTCCGGCGGCGGGGACGAGTGCTTCTTCGGCGCGGGCATGTTCGGCCGGGGTGAGGTGCAGGTTCCAACTGGCGGGATCGTCGAGGCGCGCATCGCCGAGTTCCTGAATCGAGCGAGCGAGACGTTGTGACTCGAATTCGAGTGTTCCGTCGGCCGGATTGGGCAGGTTCTGCTGCAGGTCTTCGGTTAACGGAGCGCCGATGATATGCCGTATTCCGCATAGGTGAAAGAAGAGCACGTCTCGGCGGGCGGCTTGTATCCCCCTGGGGCCAGCGAGGTAGATCAGCACGTGCGGTCTCCAGCGGACAAGCTGCCACCAGAGGGAGAGCAACTCGCGGAGGCTGCGGGTACGGATGGAGTAGCGAAAGTATCCTTCGACGAGGCCGGTGTTTTCGAGGATAGCGGCGGCGGGCGGCGCTTTGACGGCGATGGGAAAGTTCGTCAGCAGGCGGCGCTCGGAGTGCGGAAACGCCCGTGCAACCAAATGGAACGACGGCAACGCCACGACCGTATCGCCAAGACTGCCGACGCGATAGAGCAGCACACGTTTTGTTGATGTCTTCATCTGCTCTTCAGCCATTTGCGGGTCTTGGGTACTGCATCAGGATAGAGCATGTGTGTGCTTAGAGAACCTGTGACTCTTCCATCGCCATGCTGAAAGGGGATCGGCGCACGAACAGAATATCGGGGTTCTTCCCATTCGACTTTGCTCAGGGCAGGCTGCTGCGCTCAGAATGACAACTTGTAAACTCGCAGACTCTCAGCCGAGCAGGGCGCGAACCTGTTCAAGCACCTCGGGGACGGTGATGGAGGTGAGGCATTTCTTTTTCTCGATGATGCAGGTTTCGAGATTGCAGCCCCAGCACTCGACCCGGTGGTAGATGACGCGGTGTTGCTTGCCGTAGGGGAACCAGACGCGCGGCTTGTTGCGGGCGGAGAAGATGGCGACGCACGGAGTTCCGACGGCCGCGGCGAGATGCATGGGGCCGCTGTCGTGTCCGAGGAAGATGCATGCGTGGGTGAGGACGGCGGCGCTCTCGCGTGGAGTGAGCTGGCCGCAGAGGTTGATGACGGGTGAACGCTCGCGCCAGGGAGCGGCGGCGTATTCGCTGGCTGCGGCTTCGTCTGCGCTGCCGAGCAGGACGAGTTCGTGATGAGGGTACTGTGTTACGAGGACGTCGAGTAATGCGCGCCAGTTTTCGCGGCCCCAGTCTTTTGACTGGCGTTTTGTGCCGACGCTGACGGCGAGGATGGGGCGACCAGATGCGGGGCGGAGTGCTTCGGCGGCCTTCGCGAGTTCTTCGTGGGTGAGGTGCAGATTCCAGCCTTCGGGATCGTCGAGATCGGCCTCGCCGAGTTCGGCGATGTTGCGGACGAGGCGGCTGGCTTCGGGCTCGAAGGATTGGTTTGGCTCCGGGCGGTTTTGCTGCATGTCTTCCGTAAGGGGGACGCCGATGATGCGTGGGACGCCGCAGATCCGGAAGAAGGCTGCGTCGCGGCGGGCGGCGCCGATGCCCCGTTTTGCAGCGAGATAGACGAGCACCTGCGGGCGCCAGCGGATGAGTTGCCACCAGAGAGAGAGCAGCGCGAGAGGGTTGCGCGTGTTGACCGCATAGTGGAAGTATCCGTGAACGAGGCCGGTGTTTTCGAGGATGGTTGCGGCGGGTGCGGCTTTGGAATTGACCGGAAAGTTGGTGAGCAGGCGGCGGTCGGCTTGCGGGAATGCGCGGGCGATGAGGTGGAGCGCAGGCAAGGCGACGACGGTGTCGCCGAGGCTTCCGAGTCTGTAGATGAGTACCCGCTTGATGTCGGTTGGCATGTCTGTCCTTAGTCTGCTTGGTTCGGCGGCAAGGGGCAACCCTGAGAGTGGGAAACTGATAAAGTTCTCTCTGGGCCGGAACGAGTGTGGCGGCCCGCTCTATGCTCGATGCGATTCTGATGACGCGGATGCAGGACGACGTGACCGCCGCCCTGCACGAGACCGACGGCGAACTGGAGATTGAAGCCAGCGCCGACGGCCTGATGGCGATTGCCATTGCCCAGCACAGGGCGAACTTCGACCTGTGGCACGAAGAGGACAAGGCACGCGCTCCCGGGGCGAGCGACGCGGAAATTGCCCGCGTGAAGCACGCGATTGACGCGCTGAACCAGCGGCGCAATGACCTGATGGAGAAGATCGACCGGTGGCTGCTGGAGCGGCTGGAGCAGAATGAGGACGCGCCGCTGCACTCGGAGACGCCGGGTTTGATGATTGACCGGCTCTCGGTGCTGGCGCTGAAGATTTATCACACGCACGAAGAGGCGGGGCGTGCTTCGGCAACCGAGGCACACCGGCAGCGGAATCGGGAACGGCTGACGTTGCTGTGTGAACAACGGCGCGATCTGGCGGGGTGTCTGGATGAGCTGTGGCGTGAGGTGTTGAGCGGCGAGCGGCGCTTCAAACTCTATCGCCAGATGAAGATGTACAACGACCCGGAACTGAATCCTGCTATGTACGGCAATAGTGGGAGTTGACCTGACAGGGCAGGTCTGCGTATAAAACCGAGACGAGAACAAACGCGGAAAATTTGTCTGCGTTAGAATGGCAGGCTTAGGGACGGACTGATTAAGTCTAGGAAGATGACCTCAGGGACTAAACCTCAGTGAATTTTCACAGTTAGCGGCATCCTTCGGCTACGCTCAGGACAGGCCTGAAGCCGTGCCCTTAACAAACAGGACTTAATCAGAAGCTCCTTCAACCTGCCTCAAGAAGCGACAGGAACAACAATGGCACAGACCAAGACTGAAACGACGAAGCGATCTCCCCGAACTCTGGCCGGCACCGCCTCGGCAAACGATGGCGCGCGCGCGCAGGTGCTTGCCCACTACGAAGCAGCTATCCGGCTGCTGCAGGAAGGCAAATACGAGAGGGCCCATGCGGCCTTTGACAAGATGCTGTCCGCAGGCCCCGGCGATCTGGCCGACCGCATTCGCATGTACATCAACGCCTGTCTTCAGCAGATGGCGCAGAAGGGCAAGGCGAATTTTTCCAGTTGCGAAGAGCACTATGACTACGCCGTGTCGCTGCTGAACGATGGCCTGTATGAGGATGCGCGTGAGCAGTTCAACGCGATCCTGAAGACGAACGACAAGGCAGACTACGCATTCTACGGGCTGGCTGTGCTGGCCAGCATGACCGGCGACTCGCATACGTGTCTGGAACATCTGACGGAGGCGATTCGGCGAAATCCGCAGAACCGTATTCAGGCTCGGGCCGACTCGGACTTTCAGGATATGGCGGATGATCCGCGATTTACGGAGTTGCTGTATCCGGAGGTCTAGGGCGGCGGCATTCTTTCGGCGCGTTAAGAGAGGCCCGGGGCTCAAGCCCCACGCTAATCCCCAGGGAAGGTCTGATTCAGTCCGCGAAGATTTCCTCAGGGGTTGAAACCCCATTGAACTGCGGGAGGTGATGGCGCGGCTGAAGCCACGCCCCTTCAACGCGAAGGCTTGGTCGGAGGTTCTCTGAACCTGTAGTTTGGCGGGGCCGATGCGAGACGCAGATTCCCTTCGGGAATGACAAACAAAGAAGGGCCGATGCGAGACGCGGATTCTCTTCGGGTATGACAATAAGAGTGGAGAGTGCTGTGGCTTTGCCGAGTCTTGCCGGGTCTCAGGAAAAGACGCTTCGTGTGGTTGCCATTGGCGGCGGAACCGGGTTGTCTACGCTGCTGCGCGGCCTGAAGCAGTATGTGGCGACGCCGGACCGGCGGCGCGGGATCAGGCTTCCGCAGCCTTCGACGGGCACGACTCCGAGTGTTCCCCGGCCTGCGCGGCCTTGTCTGATTCGTGAGCTTTCAGCGGTGGTGACGGTGACGGATGACGGCGGCTCTTCGGGGCGGCTGCGCGAAGACTTCAAGATGCTGCCGCCGGGAGACATTCGCAACTGCATGGTGGCGCTGAGTGAAGATGAGCACCTGCTCTCGCGGCTGTTTCAGTATCGCTTCGAGGCGGGCGACCTGGAGGGCCACAGCTTCGGCAACCTTTTTGTTGCTGCGCTCTCGCATATTACCGGCGACTTCGCGCAGGCGGTGCAGATGTCGTCGCAGATTCTGGCGGCGCGGGGGAATATTTTTCCGATCACCAATACCAACGTGACGCTGGCGGCGATGATGCACGATGGCTCGATGGTGCGCGGCGAGACGAACATTACGGCCAGCAAACAGAGCATTATGGAGCTGGTGCTGGAACCTGCCGACGCCGAGCCTCTGCCCGAGATGCTGGATGCGATTGCCAACGCGGACCTGATTACGCTGGGACCGGGGTCGCTGTATACGTCGCTGATTACGAACCTGCTGGTGCGTGGGGTGCCGGAGGCTCTGGCGGCCTCGAAGGCGACGAAGGTGTATGTGTGCAACCTGATGACGCAGGCGAATGAGTCGCTGGGGCTTTCGGCCTCGCAGCATATCGAGAAGATATTGCAACATGCGGGCGAGGCGGCTTCGTCGATCTTCGATTATGCGCTGGTGAATACGGCCCCCATCTCGGCCAAGCGGCTGGAGCAGTATGCCCGCGAGGGGCAGAATCCGATTGAGGCTGATCTTGACCGGATACGCGCGCTGGGCGTTGAGCCGGTTACTGGCGACTTTGTGCATGAGGGCGATGTGTTGCGGCATGACTATGACCGGTTGGCGGAGAAGCTGCTGGAGATTGGGCTGAGGCGGGTTGCGCCGGTGATGACCGATTCATTGTCGCGGGCTGGCGGAGTATAGGCGGGCCTTTGGCCCTTTGGGTTATCGGCTATGAGAGGCGCGTCTTCGGCGAGCATCTCTGTAGCTTCCTACAAAATGCGGGGTTCTTCGCTCCGCTCAGAATGACGGCGAAGGACAAGAGATGAGGTGTGGCACATGACTCCGATGCTGGAGGGAAGGCGGATACGACTGGAGCCGATGACGCGGGAGCATCTGCCTGCGCTCGAAAAGGTGGCGTTCGATGAGCGCATCTGGCGGATGATGACGCATCCGGTGAAGACTCCGGAGCAGCTTCGTGCGTGGCTGGAGAAGTCTCTGGAGCTGGAGGCGGCTGGGACGGTGGTGCCGTGGGTGACGGTGCTCAAGGACGGCAATCGCGTGATTGGCAGCACGCGCTTTCTGGACTTCGATGCGGCGAACCGCACGACGGAGCTGGGAAATACCTGGCTGGCACCGGAGTTTCACGGCGCGGGAATAAACCCGGAGGCCAAGCTGCTGCAACTGACCTACGCCTTCGAGGAGCTGAAGCTGAACCGTGTGGCCCTGAAGACGCACCATGAGAATTTTCAGTCGCAGGCGGCGATGAAGAAGATGGGCGCGACGTATGAGGGGACGTTTCGCAATCACTACATCATGTCGGACGGTTCGCTGCGACATAGTGTGTGGTATTCGATCATCAAGGAAGACTGGCCGCGGGTGAAGGCTCTGCTGGAGTCGCGGGTGGGGGCGATTCGTTAGCTGCTGTCCGATTCCCAGATGCGCAATGAGCGCGCAAGTTTTCTGTTGCCTTTGCGGCGGGTGCCGGGTACTATCACCGCAACTCATACAGCAGGAAGGAATTGCATGAAATTACGCCTCTCGGTTTTGCTTGTTTTCCTGGCCATGGCCGCTGCGTCGTCTTCTGCTCAGCTTGGGATTTACGGCAACTTTGATGCGACGCATCTCAGCAGCAAGACCAGCCTGGACACAATGTGGCTCTATGGGCCCAACTTTGGAGCGTATTACAACTTCATCCATGCCGGTCCCATTGCGGCGGGTCTTGATGTGCGCGGTAACTTTCTGTTCGGGAACCATCTGAAGTACCGGAGCGGACTGGTGGGCGTGCGTGTTGCGGTCAATCCGCCGGTTCTTCCGATCAAGCCGTATGCGCAGTTCTCGGTGGGCGGCGGTGCGGTCAAGCCGGATTCTTCCGGCCCGATTCAGACGCACTACACGACGAAGTTTCAATATGGAGTGTTTGGCGGTGCGGACATTACCGTGCTGCCGCATGTGGATTTTCGCCTGATTGAAGTGGGCTACAGCAGAATGACCGGAATCGGCGGCGGGTCGGCTGTGCCTGCAACTTCTCTGGTGACTGTGGGGAGCGGCATCGTCTTGCGGCTGCCTTGAGGATTGCTTATCCGGCGATTGTCACGAGGTCGTCTTCGAGTGTGCGCTTGAGCTGGCCGCAGGCGGCGTAGATGTCGCGTCCGCGTGGGCGGCGGATGTAGGCCGGGATGCCTGCGGCGATGATGCGGTTCTGGAAGGCGAGCACGGCTTCGCGCGGCGGCTCGTGGTACGGCATGTTCGGGCCGGCGTTCCAGACGATGAGGTTGATCTTGCACCGGACGTTGCGAACCAGGGCGATGAGTTCGTCGGCGTTTGCGAGCGAGTCGTTGATGCCGCCGAGCAGGACGTACTCGAAGGTGATCCACTCGCGTTTGCTGAGCGGGACGGTGGCGAGGGCTTCGAGCAGCGCGGCGATGTTCCATTTGCGCGTGATGGGCATGATGGATTCGCGGATGGTGTCGTTGGGCGCGTTGAGGCTGACGGCGAGCTTGGGGCGGGTTGGCTCTTTGGCGAAGTCGAGGATGCCGGGCAGGATGCCTGAGGTGCTGACGGTCATGCGGGCCTCGGGTATGCGCATGTAGACGAGCAGGCGGACGGCTTCCATGAAGTTGGCGTAGTTGAGGAATGGCTCGCCCATGCCCATGAAGACGAGGTTGATGCGCGCGGGGGTGGGGTTGCCGCGGCTGCTGCCCAGCTCGACCCGGTGGCGGTTGAGCACGACGGCGACCTGTCCGGCGATCTCGCCCGGGGTGAGGTTGCGGCGGATGCCGAGCTTGGCGGTGAGGCAGAACTGGCAGTTGACCGCGCAGCCGACCTGGCTCGACACACAGATGGTGGCGCGACGGTAGGGGAAGGCGGAGGCGCGGCCTCGGTCGTCGGCCTCCTCTTCGTCGGCGGCCTCGGAGCCGTCGCCGCGCTCGCCGCCGTCGCCGTCGGGCATCCAGACGGTCTCGACGGTTTCGCCGTCGGCCATGCGGATGAGGTATCGCTCGGTGCCGTCGATGGAGCAGGCGGTCTGGACGATCTGGGGGAGGCCGAGGGTGTAGTTTTCGGCTCTCAGGGCTTCGCGGAGGGCGTCTGGTAATGCGGTAATTTCATTAATATCCGCAACTCGCTGACGATAGATGGCTTGCGCGATCTGCGTGGCGCGATAGGTGGGCTGGCCGAGCTGCTTCGTTAGCGCGGCGAGCTTATCCAATGATAAGCCGAACAGGGCCTTCGGGGCGCTGACTGGTTTTGGTATCGCGTTTGTTTCGTTCAACATAGCTAGGAATGGGTGGGTAACTACCGCGCCAGCTATAGTTTACTCCCCCCGAGGCGGGCGGGGCCAGTTCGGCGCCTGCCTGTGAAAGAATAATGAGTGAAGGAGCCGCATGTCTGGAACGCTGATGGAAGATTTCTCTGCCACCAAAGCTGTCACAAAGAACCCCTCACGCAACATTCGGAAGACCGTTCTAGGGAACGGCCTGACGGTGCTGACGGAGAGGATGCCGCACTTGCGCAGTGTGTCGATGGGCGCGTGGGTCGGGTCGGGTTCGCGCGACGAGACGGCGGAGGTGAACGGCATCTCGCACTTTGTGGAGCACATGGTGTTCAAGGGGACGACGACGCGGTCGGCCCAGCAGATTGCACGCGAGGTCGATACCATTGGCGGCAACCTGGATGCGTTTACCGGCAAGGAGACGATCTGCTTCAACATCAAGGTGCTGGACGAGAACGTGGCTCCGGCGCTGGATGTGCTGGCTGACCTGGTGCTGCACCCGACATTTACGCCCGAGGAATTGGTGCGGGAGCAGGGCGTGATCCTCGAAGAGATCAAGATGGATGAGGACAACCCGGACTATCTGGTCCACGAGGTTTGGACGCAGAACTTCTGGAAGGGCGACGCGCTGGGGCGACCGATTCTGGGGACGGTCAAGACGGTTTCGAGCTTCAATCAGCAGACGGCGTTCGATTTTTATGCCGGCCAGTTTACGCCGCGCAATATTGTGTTTTCGGCGGCGGGTAATCTGGAGCACGATGCCTTTGTGGCCGAGGTGGAGCGGGAGTTCAGCGGGCTGGCTTCGGCTGGCGACGCGGTTGCGCCGAAGCTGGCCACTCCTCAAGCTACGCCGCACATTACGCTGAAGCGCAAGAAGGCGCTGGAGCAGGTGCAGCTTTGCCTGGGGGTTCCGGCACCGGCGGTCAACGATGCCAATCGATATGTGGTGTTTCTGCTGAACACGATCCTGGGCGGCGGGATGAGTTCGCGGCTGTTCCAGACGATCCGCGAGGACCAGGGGCTGGCGTACTCGATTTATTCGGAGATGAACCCGTTCCGCGATACGGGGTCGCTGTGCGTGTATGCGGGTACCTCGGTGGATAAGACCGAGAAGGTTTTGCAGCTTACCATGAAGGAGTTGCGGCGTCTGAAAGAAGAGACGGCCAGTGACGCGGAGTTGAAGCGCGCCAAGGACCAGTTGAAGAGCAATATGGTGATCGGGCTGGAGAGTTCCGGGAGCCGTATGGCGAATCTGGCGCGGCAGCAGATGTATTTCGGTCGGTTCTTCGGCGTGGACGAGATGATGGAACAGATTGACGCGGTGACGCCGGATGATGTGCGGTCGATGGCGCAGGAGCTGTTCAGGCCGGAGACGCTGGCGTTGACGCTGCTGGGGAATCTGGGCGGGATGAAGGTGGAGCGAGGGGATCTGGAGTGCTGACGTCTTGTTGAGCGGAGCGTTTGGAGCACGGATGAAGAGGCGTAACACGAAGCGAAACGCAGATTCCCTTCGGGAATGACAACAGAAACGCGGCTTCCCTTCGGGAAGGGCAACAAAGGATGGGCTTTGGGTACAGATGAAGCCTCCCTTAACGAGGCAGGTTAGCCAGAGATCTTTGAGGCGTTGCTGAATCAGTTCCCTGCTCTGGTTTTCGCGCGCGCCTGCTGATAGAGTTCTGTCTCATACCCCATGATGCGGCGACGCCGCGTGACCAAGGACTCAAGGACGAATGACAACGATGACCGCTTTGGAAAGACTGAACCGGGCGCGGCTGGACGCGGAACGCCACACTGACGAGGGCTTCACGCTGATCGAGCTGCTGATCGTGATGTCGGTGATGCTGATCCTGATGACGCTGGCCATTCCACAACTGCTGAAGTTGACCAAGACGGCACATGAGACCTCGGCCATGCAGTCGATCCGAGCGATTACGGAGGCGGAGTTGCAGTACAACTCGGCGTACCCGACGCGCGGGTTTGCGTGCTCGCTGGCTCAGTTGGGCGGTGATCCGAAGTCAGGCGCGCCGACGGCTGAGTCCGCGCAGTTGATTGCGGCTGACCTCGCCTCGGGTCAGAAGGCAGGCTATACGTTCGCGATTACGAACTGCACCAAGGTGACGGTGAACAATCAGGACCAGTTCACCTCCTACGAGGTGACGGCAGTGCCGAACAAGGTGGGCAAGACCGGCGACCGCGGCTTCTGCTCGGACGAGAACAACGCCATCCACTATGACCCGTCGGGCGGCACGAACTGCACGCAGCTCATTCAGTAATGTTGACCCGTGCTACGCTGCTTGTCGCGTTGCTTTGTGTCCCGCTCTGGGCACAGAGTAATGACGCCGTTGTGCGCAGGGTCGATGACCACTATAACCATCTCAGTTCGTTGCGCGCCCGCTATGTGGAGCAGTACTCCGGCATGGGCATGAATAAGACCGAGACGGGGACGCTGCTGCTGAAGAAGCCTGGGAAGATGCGCTGGAGCTATGACGAGCCTGTGGGCAAGGTGTTTGTGCTGGACGGCAAGTATGCCTGGTTTTATACGCCGGGAGACGCTCAGGCGCAGCGCGTTCCAGCGAAGGAGTTGGACGATTTGCGCTCGCCGCTGCGGTTTTTGCTGGGGCATACGCAACTGAAAAAAGAGTTGGAGAACCTGACCGTGACGCCGGAGGGTTCCGGCTTCCGTATTACGGGTGTTCCCAAGGGCATGGAGCAGCGGGTGAAGCTGCTGACGCTCGACGTGACGGCCGATGGCGCGATTCAGACGATGCGGATTGAAGAGGTGGGCGGTGCTGTGACGGGGTTTGTGTTCTCCAACATGGAGGAGAATGTTCCGGTGAAGAGCTCGGAGTTTGTGTTTACGCCTCCGGTTGGTGTGACGATTGTGAAGGGGTTGCCTCCGGTCTAGGCGCGCACGACGAAAGTCCGTGCGGGCACAGGAGAAATGCGGGGATTCTTCGCTGCGCGCAGAATGACAGACAATAATGAAAGTAGGGTGTATTCGTGAGTCAAGCAGTGTCTGCAAATCGTTTGAGCACGGCGGAGTTTTACCGGGCTGTTGATGAACTCTCTCCGGCCGTGGCGGTGTTTGATTGCGATGGGACGCTGTGGTCGGGCGATGCGGGTTCGGGGTTTATGAACTGGACCATCGAAACGGGCGTCGTCTCGCGTGGAGCGGTGGAGTGGATCAACAACCGCTACGACCTGTACAAGCGCGGCGAGGTGTCGGAGCTGGCCATCTGCGGCGAGATGGTGCAGATGTATCGCGGGCTCGGTGAGGACGAGATGCGGCGGGCGGCGAGGGAGTTTTTTGCCGAGCGGATCGAGCGGAATATCTTTCCGGAGATGCTGGCGCTGGTTCAAGGTCTGCGCGCGAAGGGCGTCGATCTTTGGGCGGTCAGTTCGACCAACGACTGGGTGATCGAAGAGGGAGTGCGACGGTTTGGCATTGGCCCGGAGCGGGTGCTGGCGGCCTGTGTGCAGGTAAAGGATGGTCTGGTGACGGACTTGCTGCGCGATGTGCCTACCGATGAGGGCAAGGTTGCGGCGCTGGCGCGGATGGGAATTACAGCTCCTGATGCGGTGTTCGGCAACTCGGTGCATGACGCAGCGATGCTGGCGATTGCGCGGCGGGCGTTTCCGGTGAACCCCAGTGTGGCGCTGGCTGAGCGCAGCGCGCGCGAAGGCTGGGCGGTTTACTATCCGGCGTCGGTGGAACCAAAGTAATGGCCTGTGCGCTTTTTGGGCGGATGGTCGTCTAAACTGTAGCTCAGTGAAAAAGCACATCCGGAAGTTGGGCGAACACGCTGAAAATGGAGCACATAAGCCGGTGCGGTTTGTGGTGGCGGCCCTGATTCTGCGCGTTGGGGAGAGCGGCACCGAGGTGCTGATCTGCCAGAGGAAGCCTGACCAGCCGATGAGCCTGAAGTGGGAGTTTCCGGGCGGCAAGATTGAGCCTGGTGAAGGCCCGGAAGCTGCGCTGGCGCGCGAACTGGATGAAGAGCTGGGTATCTCGGCAGTGATTGGTGAGCGGGTGGCTCGGGTGCGGCACAAATACAGGAATGGCGGCGCGGTGGATTTGCAGTTCTTCGCGGTGCGGGAGTTCAGCGGGGAGATTGAAAACCGCATTTTCAACGATGTGCGCTGGACTGCGATGGAGCGTTTGCCGGAATACGATTTTCTGGCGGCTGACCTGGGGCTGATTCAGGATTTGTCTGAGGGGAAGCTGCTGTAGATTAAATCAATTTACAGGACGGACGTTCAGCCCTTTGGCGTTTGAGTTGTTCGATACCTGGGCTGAATCCCAGGCTGGTATAGAACGCTCCGCTGGCGTTTTTTTTATTTGCGCAGGTCCTTGCAGTCATCAGCACAATGCGGGGATTCTTCGCTGTGCTCAGAATGACGACGGAGGGCAAGAAATGAGGTGTGGCATATGACACCGATGCTGCATCCTTTGGGTTATCGGTTATGAGAGGCCCTTCTTCGGTGAGCATCTGAGCAGCTTCGTGCACAATGCGGGGATTCTTCGCTTCGCTCAGAATGACAGGGGTTGAGCAGCATGACAGGGGATGAGCAGTGCCAGGAGCGGTTCTAAGCCTATGCCGTTCAGCCGTGCATCAGGTTCCACATCCATACCAGAGACAGGGCTGTGACGATGATGGCGGTGAGCCAGGCGATGGTGTTGAAGAGGCGTGAGTTGGTGTATTCGCCCATCAGCTCGTATTTATTGATGAGACTGAGCATGAAGACCAGCACGACGGGCAGCAGGACTCCATTGAGCACTTGCGAGAGGATGCTGAACCGGACCAGCGGGAAGTTTGGGATGAGGACGATGGCTGCGCCCGCGGCCAGCAGCAGCGTGTAGAACCAGTAAAAGAAGCGGGCCTCTTTGAAGGACTTGTCGAGTCCGCTTTCGAGGCCGAGGCCCTCGCAGACGGTGTAGGCCGTGGAGAGCGGCAGGATGGATGCGGCGAAGAGCGAAGCGTTGAAGAGTCCGGCGGCGAAGAGGATGAAGGCGTAGTCGCCTGCGAGCGGCTTCATGGCTCCGGCTGCGTCGGAGGGGTCGGCGATGTTGCGGATGCCGTGAGTGTAGAGGGTCGCGGCGCAGGCGACCACGATGAACCACGCGACCACGTCGGTGAAGATGGAGCCGACGATGACGTCGAGCCGCGAGGCCTTGTATTGGCGCACGCTGACGCCTTTTTCGACGATGGAGGATTGCAGGTAGAACTGCATCCAGGGGGTGATGGTGGTGCCGATGACGCCGACGGTCATGTAGATGTAGCTTTTGGTGCTCCAGGCGGCACGCGGCGGCAGGCGGACGGTTTCGACCAGCGCCGTGTGCCAGTCGGGGCGGCTGAGGACGCCGGCGATGATGTAGGCAATGTAAAAGACGCTGGCCGTGAGGAAGACCTTTTCGACGCTCTTGTAGTCGCCTTTGACGACGAGCGCCCATACGATGACGACGCAGATGGGCACGCTGAGATATTTGCTGATATGGAACAACTGCATGGAGCCGGCGATGCCGGAGAACTCGGTGATGACGTTGCCGAAGTTGACGATGACGAGCAGGACCAGCATGAAAAAGGTCACGCGCAGGCCGAACTCTTCGCGGATGAGGTCGCTGAGGCCCTTGCCGGTGACGGCTCCCATGCGCGCGCACATCTCCTGCACGACGATGAGGGCGAGGGTGATGGGAATCATCGTCCACAAGAGCGTGTAGCCGAACTGCGCGCCTGCCTGCGAATAGGTGAGGATGCCGCCGGCGTCGTTGTCCACGTTGGCGGTGATGAAGCCCGGGCCGAGGACAGCGAGGAAGAGGATGATGCGTGTTCTCCAGCGGCGCGCGGCGGTCATCTGTCGGCTCCTGCGTTGGACAGAAGCGATGCGCGCTCCGATTGCACGAGCTGGTAGAGTTGCCGCGCGGCGGCTTCGATGGTTGCGTTGCGGGCTGTGGCGACGTTTGCCTGAATGTGCTGTGCGCTCTTTGATGAGAAGAGGATGATGCTGGCAGGGTTCACGGCCAGAGATGCCTTGAGCATTAATGCGGCGAGATTGTTCGCGTTGTTCAGGTCCGATCCAACCGCGTCTGACCAGCGGCGACAGGTCTCGGCATGCTGGACAAGCACGGCGTGGAGTGCGCGGAAATTGTTTGTCAGGGCACGGTGGTGAATGCGAAAGACGTTGCCTTCCGCAATGGGAGCATCGAGCACGGACCATTCGTATTGCAATGTGCGACAGTATTGCGGACGCATGGCCGTGAGATCAGGAATTTTTTCACAGCCGCTGCCAATGCCGAAGGTGCCGATGGTTCCCTTCTGCGTCTCGTCTTCGAGAAGCCGCAGGAGGCCGTCGTCGGAGAGATCGGAGGCCTCTGCTTCGTGCAGCAGCCACAGGTCGATGTGGTCTGTCCGGAGCGCGGCGAGACTACGATCGAGCGATTGCTTTGCTTCCAGTGGAGTGAAGGATGATTTTTGCGGCGCGCTTACGACGGCGTTCGCCGCTTTGGCAAGGCGCTGCTTGACGCCTGGGAGACGCTTGACGACTGGGCCTGCGATGCGGCGGCCTAAGCTCAGCAGCGAGCGATTTTGTGCAGGAGGGATGCCATATTTGGTGGTGACGGTGACGTCGGCGCGGTGGCGTACGAGAAATTCGCCGAGGCAGCTTTCGGCTTCGCCGAAGCCGTACATGGGTGCAACGTCGAAGTGGCGCACACCAGCGTCGTAGGCGGCCTCCAGCAAGGCGAGCGACTCTCGCCGACCCATTGCGCCCATGATGCTCGAACAACCAAAGCCAAGGCGCGTGGTCTGGCGGCCGGATTGTCCCAGTGTGATCTGCTGCATTGTTTCTCCGACCGCGTTGGTTCGTCGAGATGCTCTATCCAGCCTAACTCAGATGCTCGCTTAGCCTGACGGCAAGGGCAAGAAGAGTGTGAGTCGGGTTGGAGAACCCTGAGGTGGGAAAGACCGCGCTGCTGCAGACGAATGTATTGCTGAGACCGTAAAGACGCAGATTTGGATCGACAACGCCGGTTGTCTGGGAGGAAGAGATCCGCATGCCGCCCATGTGGTGATTACTGTCGTCGCAACGGGAAAGGAAGTCCGGATTGCCTGAGAGGAGGTCCTGGTCGGGCAGGATGCGCGCCATCCCTGCGAGCGATCGCATTGCGATCTGAACGTATTGGCGAATGGTTGCCAGTTCCCTTTCGGAGATCTGCCAGTCGAGCCGGGTGCGTAGCAGGCCGATAGCGTCACGCTCGCTGGACAGCGAGATGTTGCTGCGCGAGGTTGGTTCCTGCTCGCAGTGGACACGGAGGAAGATGCGCGCATCGGGTGGATTATAGGCGCGGTGTCTGACTCCGTAGCGCCATGTCTGTTTTGCAAGCAGAGGAAGATGGCGTGCGGCGGATCCGGCATCCGCAGCGGTGATTTCGCGGAATCGTCCGCGGAGCAGGCTCTTCGCAGCCGTCTTGAGTTGCGCGAGTGCCTCATCCGCTTCGCTGACAAAGGCCATTGTGGCTGCTACGTTGAGGGTGCTGTGCTCCGCTTGTGCGGTGGGAGCAAGGCGCAGCTTGGGATGGTATTTGAAGCCGCGGCTGAAGACATTGTCGAATGTCTGGTGAAAACGTTTGGCGCTGAGCGGCTCGACGACGGCGACGTTGCAGTCGATATGGTCCTGGAAGTGCTTTCCGATGACTTCAGAGCGGTTTCCGGGCAGGGCGGCGAATGCCGGCTGGAGAAAGAAGCGGGAGCTTTCGATACCGCCAAGGCAGAAGATGAACCGGTTGGCGCGGAATATTGCTTCGGCGCCTGTGAGCGTGCAGCACCGGAGGCCGCGCATGGCCTCGCCTTCGAGGTGCGGCTCGACGGCGTTGGCATGCAACCAGAGTGTAATGCCTGGATGTTCTTCGATCGCTCTGCGGTGAAGCAGCGCGAAGTTGGGCTCGGGGCACCAGCGGGAGAAGTACGGTTCCAGATGAGAGAATTGCGGGGCCCGTTGACCGATTTCATGCCACACTTCATCATCCTTGCGCGTGACTTCTGCCAAGCCCTCCAGTTCGAGGGCGCGCTCGTAGTGTTGCGTCAGTTCGGACTTTGGGAATGGCCATCCGCTGCCTTCGATGCCCGGGCGCTGCTCGAAGTCGTTAGCGTCCAATTCGAGAATCTGGCCTCCCCACTTTGTGGTGGTGCCTCCCTTGGCACGGAAGCGGCCGGTGTGGATGCCGCGGTGCGACAGGCCGGTGAGTTCACTGAGGTATGGGTTCTGCGAAGGTGCTTCTATCTCCGCGCCGCCACCTTCGAGCAGTAGTACATTTTGCCCACGACGCGCAAGCTCGACGGCGAGCACGATGCCTGCTGCTCCTGCACCTATGATGCAGATGCCAGCCACAGAGCCGGGTTCAGGCCGGGATTGCTCTAAATCACGAATCATAAGCGTGCGGTAGCTTTTGCGCGCTGGTTGTCGACGATCTGTTGTGCTCGCTCTACGATGAGCGCGACCTGACGATCGTTGTAGTAGCCGTCGCGTTCGGCACGGATGCGACCTGCCTCAGCGATGCGCGCGCGTGCTGCTTCATCGGTCAGGTAGCGGCGAATCTTCGCGGCACATTCCTCAATCGTTGAAAAGAAGACTGCCTCTTCGTCTTCGCGGAATCGCTGGCTGTGGCCGTCGGAACGCTCGGCAAGCAGGAAGCCGCCGCAGCCCGCGATCTCGAAGCTCTTATGGACGAACTCGTCACAGTTGGCGTGAGTGATAAAGCTGAGATTGATCTTCGATTTCCAGATGCCTTCCCGGTACTCGTCGCGGAAGAGTTCTCCGTGACCGCGATAGAGCGCGGCAGTTGCCTGGGCCCCCAGTGCGGGTTTCCAAACCAGGCCGCCCGAGACGACGACGGGAAGACCGAACTCCTTCCAAAGCCGGGTGAGAAATTCAGCACGATTATCGTATGGGGTTCCGATGAAGGAGACTTCGCGGTCGCGGTCTTTGTCGCCCCAGCCGGCAGGTGGAGGATAGTGAATTGTCGGCTCGTAGGCAGTCTGGATTTTGATGACATCGCGGGCGCCGCGGGAGGTGTAGTCGAGGATGTTTTTGTCGCGCTGGACGACGTGCAGATCGTAACGCGGGATGTTCTTCATGTAGAGACGCCAGCCGGGGTCCTGGCGCGTGCCGAAGGGATTGTCGATCATGTAGCTGACGGTGACAATGCCCATGGCGCGCAGGCGATCGAGCGTTTCCCCGCGCATGGAGAGCAGCTTGTCGGCCCAGAGGACATCGGGCTTTTCGCGTTGAGCGATGTCGAGCAGGTCGCGGTTGAGGCGGGTGACGATGGGGCCCACGACAAAGCGGCGGCACAGATTGCGGAGCAGGCGGTGGCCTAAATCGTAGTCGTAGCTATTGAGAGGGACGACCTGATGGCCCAGCCGCTCCAGCGCCCAGAGGCGATAGAGAGAGCTGTCGTTTGGCGAGAGGCCGGAGGCATACAGAATCTTCATTCGTGAAAATGGCTTCCTTTACAAATGCTACTTAAGGATTGTCTCAGTGTTCGGCGCGCAGCAGGGCGATGACCTGTTCGGCGTGAACGACGCCGACGAGGCGCTTTTCGTGGTCGAGGACGGGGAGCGAGCGGAGGTTGTACTTATCGAAGAGTTCAGCAACCTTGCGGCCGTTGGCGTCGATGTCGCAACTGACGAGGTGCGTGTGGGGCAGCTCGGAGAGCGGACTGTGCGGCGCGGCGAGCAGAAGCTGGACAAGATGGACGACGGCGCTGATGCGCTGCTCCTCATCGAGCAGGTAGATGTCGGTGATGGTCTCGTTGTCGCCCTCGAAGCTGCGGACGGCGTCGATGGCCTCGGAGACGATGGCGCTGACGGGCAGGGCGATGTAGTCGGTGGTCATGCGGCCCGCGGCGGAGTTGCCGGGGAACTCGAGCAGGTCTTCGACCTCCTGCCGCTCCTCGGGTTCCATTTCTTCGAGGATGGCCTCAGAACGCTCCTCGGGTAGTTCAGAGAGCAGGTCGGCGGCGGCGGCGGGGTCCATCTCTTCGACGATGCCCGCGATCTTTTCGGAGTCGAGCGCCTCGATGAGCGACTGCTGCATCCTGGGCTTGACCTCTTCGAGAGCCTCGGCGGCGACTTCCTCGTCGAGGCTGAGGAAGACGGCGTGGCGCTCGGCCGGAGCGAGGTCTTCGAGGATGTCCGCGATGTCGGACGGATGCATCTGCGAGAGGCGGTTCTGCTCGATCTTGAGCTTGACGCGGCGGGCGGGGTCCCGACCAATCAGGTCCACAAAGTCCCACGGGATGACGCTCGCGGTGAGCCGCGCAGTAAGCCGGCTGAGTGCTCCGGCAGGCAGCATCCCTTTGAGCAGACGCCGGATTGCGCCTCGCATCCCGACCTCGACTTCAGCTATGCGGAGCCGGAGGACGGAACTGTCTTCCGACGATAGCTCCCATACCAGGTCCACGTCATTGACGCGCACGACTTTATGGCCGTGAACGTCGATGATCTGCTGGTCGAGCAGGTCGCGTTCGAGCAGGAGATAGGTTTCGTCCGTGGGCAGGATGGTGGGCCGGGCTGACTCGCGGAGATGCAGGCCGATCTTCGGAGTCAGGAGCAGGTCGGTGACGAGCACGATCGTGTCGGGATCGCCGCGGCGGGCCGAGGCCGGACGGAGCACCAGGCCATGAACGTGTGAGGAGTCCGCAGCAGGCAAGACGGCAAACTCACGAATGCGGCCGTAGGGGCTTCCCTGCGCGCCAGCGACGGTGGCACCCATCAACGTGGCGACACTGGTGACGTGATTGGAGTGTTTTGCCATAGGCCGCCTGCGCGATGCTCTACCAAACTTTACATGCTTGCACGCCGACTTTGCGATGGGCCCGCGAGCAAGTACCAGGTTGTATTACCACGGTGGACCTGCGTATAGTCCTCGTACCGCGTGTTAATTTCGGCTTTGGCCGATATTGACTGAAGCCCGGTCCCGAAACCCTGGGTCTTGAGCGTAGCCGGGGAGGAAAATGCATAGAAAGTTGGAGCAGGCAGCCTTGACAAGCGAGAAATCCACAAGCACACTGCCATCATTGCTGTTGTCCACTGTTGACGACTGGCATTTGCTGAGTGCAAGGACAGATTTGGCCGATTCAACGACAAGCCGCGTCAGCTATACGCTTGACTCGTCCCTCGATAGCGTCAACAAAATTGAGCAGACGGCGGAGCTGTCGGCACAGCGGGCGGGGTTTGACGAAGATACCGTTTCGCATGTGGCCATGGCGGTGCGCGAGGCCGCGGTGAACGCTGTGCTGCACGGCAACTCCTACGATCCAAACAAGCACATCACTGCATCATTTGAGACCACGCCGGAGTCTTTGATCGTCCGCGTGACCGACCAGGGGCCTGGGCTGAACCCGGACACGCTGCCCGACCCGCTGGCTCCGGAAAACATTCTGCGCGGCTCGGGCCGGGGCATCTTCCTGATCAAGGCATTCATGGATGAGGTACACTTTCGGCAGTTGCATCCCGGCACTGAATTGACCCTGATTAAATACCGCACACCCGCTCAGCCGGGAACTTAAGGAGACAATGACTCATGAGCATGAAAGTACAGACCCGCCAGGTGGACGGCGTTACCATTCTGGATCTTAGCGGCCGGATTACTCTCGGCGAAGGCAGCGTGACCATCCGCGATGCGGTGCGCGACGTGCTGGCCAAGGGTTCAAATAAGATTCTGCTCAACCTGGCCCAGATCAGCTACATCGATAGCTCGGGCATCGGTGAGTTGGTCAGCGCCTTCACTACGGTGAAGAACGCGGGCGGCGAATTGAAGCTGCTGAACCTGACCAAGAAGGTCCACGACCTGCTCCAGATTACGAAGCTCTACACCGTCTTCGATGTGAAGGACGACGAGGCTTCGGCGATTTCTTCCTTCAGCAAATAACATCTGACAGTGAAAAGGCCGCCGCAACGATGCGGCGGCCTTTTTGCGTGCCCCGAAGAATTTTCTTATCGGCGTAGTTGTCGATTGAGGGCGCAGGCCCGTGCGGCCTCGCAAAACGCGGAGATTCTTCCCATTCGACTTCGCTCAGGGCAGGCTGCTGCGCTCAGAATGACAATGTGTAGATGAGCCGCAGCAACCGTGAAATGCGCCTGGGAAGGTTCTGATTAAGTCCGCGAACATTCCCTTAGAGGCTAAAGCCTCGTTGAATTGGGTAGGTTGAAGGCGCGACTGAAGTCGCGCCTTTTAAAACGGAAACCTGATCAGAGTTTCCCTGGCGGTCCCGCTACTTCGAGAAATCGACCTTCGGGGCCTCGGCGTTTGCGGGGTTGCCCTTGAAGTACTCGTCGCGGTAGTGGAAGCCGGCCATGCCTGCCCAGATGCTGTTCGGAAACTGGCGCACGTAGACGTTGTAATCCTCGAGCACCTTGTTATAACGCTGGCGCTCGACGGCGATGCGGTTCTCGGTCCCGGCCAGTTCGTCTTCAAGGCGCATGAACTGCTGGTTGCCCTTGAGGTCGGGATACTGCTCCTGCAGGCGGAAGAACGGACCAAGCGCAACGTCCATCCGCGTATTGGCGGCGATGCTGCTGGCGCGGTCGGGCGCGCTGGTGATGGCGGCGCGGGCGTTGGCGATGTTGGTGAGAATGGTGGACTCTTCGGCCACGTAACCTTTCACCGAGGCGACGAGGTTCGGAATCAGGTCCAGACGGCGCTGCTGCACGACGTTGACCTGCGAGTACTGCTGCTCGATGGCTTCATTCTTCTGCACCAGCGTGTTCTTCGTGCTGATGTAGCTGCCTCCGGCAAGCAGGAGCACAAGAATCAAAAGACCAACAACACCTAAAGCGATCCATGATGATTTCATAGTTCTTTGATTTCCTTCGATAAGATTTGGCTGCCGTCCTGTACCGTCCATCATCTGTTTACCGGCTGTACTGTATCATTTTGCCGGACTTCTCCTTCCCTGCCTGAGTAGATCTTTTTCAAAAGCACTTCTGGTCAAAAGCTGCCGCTGGCCCCTCCGCCGCCGGAACTGCCTCCGCCAAAGCCGCCGAAACCTCCGCCTCCACCTCCGCCGCCGAACCCGCCGCCACCCCAGTCGTCGCGGCCACGGCCGCCTCCTCCGCCACCCAGAAGATTTCCGAGAAGGAAGAAAATCAGGCCGGTGTTGCCGGTACTGATAAGGAGAATGAGGATGAACAGTATGATGCCACCACCGATGACAATCTCGGCGAGTTTCAGAGGGGCTTTCCTGTGTTGCTGCTGGTAGCCGTATTGCGGAATCGATGGCGTGGCCGTAAGCGTGACGCCTGCGTCGGCGGCGATGTCCTGGGCAATCTGCGAGACGCCAAGGGGAATGCCGGTGTTGAAGTCGTTCTGCACCAGGTAGGGTCGCATGGCGCGGCCGATGTCGCCCGCCTTGGCGTCGTTCAGAATGCCTTCTAGCCCGTAGCCTACCTCGATGCGATACCTTCGCGGGCTCATGGAGAAGATCATCAGCACGCCACGGTCGCTCCCCTTGGGGCCAACCTTCCACTTATCTTCGAGCGCGGTGGCGAACTCCTCGATGGACTGGTCGTTATCGAGCGACTTGATGGTGACGACGGCAATCTGAGCGTTGGCTTTGTGGTCAACCTGCTGGCACAGGGCATCGATACCCTGGATGGTGGAAGGAGAGAGGACGCCGGCGAAGTCGCTGACGTAGCCGGTGGGCTGCGGCAATGAATCGACTGACTCGGCCGCCAGAAAGGCTGCCGGTGCGAGCATCAGGACAACGACAGCCAGCCAACGCGAGATGCGCTTCATTGATGGATATTCTACGCCTTGCGCGGTAGAAGAACTGGAACGGAGAACCCGGCTGACGAAGGCCTGATCGATCCCGCAAAATTCTAAACAGGCTGCGGGAAAACTCGTGGGTGGCAGCAGAAATGTACCTCAGGAGCTAAAGATGGTGCTGAAAGAGCCCGTTCGTGCTGAGTGGAGAGACGGCCCGGGGCTAAAGAGGGTGATGAAAAAGTGTCTCGCCGGGAAGAAAGCGTACCTCAGCGGCTAAAGCCGCGTTGATTTTGCAGCGTTAGCGGCACGGCTGAAGCCGTGCCCTTAAGCAAAACTGACTTTTTCAGCACCCTCTAA
>NZ_DASUBE010000075.1:0-34726 GCF_035763405.1 Edaphobacter sp. | reverse complement strand
GAACTGGAGGATATCGAGATTGCGCTTACGAAATTATCTCCTATGCTGAATCGAAAGGGCTCAATACGAAGGTGGTGTTTTTAAACGACGGGCCGGGACTTCTTCTGGGTTCGATGTGGAATGATTATGTGTATATGGAGGAGCGCTGGCCGAACCGCATAAAGGTTGTGACGCTTCGGATGGTGCCATATCGTCTAACCCTCGAGTGGCTGCGGTCATAAGGAGCTTGCATCATGGCCATCGGAGTTCCGAGAAAACGCACGGTATTGTCCACCCTGGCCTTCCCCAGCGAGGACATGGTATTGAGTTATCCGGGCAAAACGCCGTTGCTTCAGGTTTTGCAGACTGCCCCGGCTTCTGTCCGCGCGATTTACCGGGCAGGCCGGACTAACGGCTTCTATTTCGGAGAAAACCTGCGTGTCCTTGCACATTTGATGAAGGACCCTGAAGTCTGCGGAAAGGTGCGTCTCGTTTATATTGATCCTCCTTTTGCTACACAGACCGTTTTTCACTCACGGTCGCTGAAACATGCATACGAGGACGTGCTTTCCGGCTCTCGATATATTGAGTTCATTCGTCAGCGCCTCATTCTGCTGCGAGAACTTCTTGCAGAGGATGGCTCGATTTATCTCCACCTAGACGCCAAGATGGTGTTCCACGTTAAGCAGATTTTGGACGAAGTGTTTGGTGCGGGGAGTTTTCGCAATTGCATTACGCGAAAGAAATGTAATCCCAAGAACTACACACGTAAGCAATTCGGCAACGTCGCAGACTACATTTTGTTCTATACCAAAACTCAGAACTACATCTGGAACAAGCCAGTGGAGCCGTGGACGGAAGGCCGAGACAGGGAGTATCGCTACATTGACGAAAAGAGCGGCCGCAGGTTTATGAAGGTTCCGGTCCATGCCCCTGGTGTGCGAAATGGTGAAACAGGAAAGCCGTGGCAGGGTATGGTTCCGCCTCCGGGTAAGCACTGGCAGTACCCACCTGCGACTCTTGATGAGATGGATGCGCGTGGCGAAATCTATTGGTCTCCAAACGGCAATCCTCGTCGTAAGGTGTTTCTCGATGAGAGCGACGGGGTTGGCGTTCAGGATATCTGGATGGATTTCAAGGATGCTCACAACCAGAACATCTGCATTACTGGCTACCCTACGGAGAAAAATCCAGACCTGCTGGCGCGAATCGTTCAAGCGTCGTCGAACCCTGGTGATCTAGTTCTGGATTGTTTTTCAGGGTCTGGAACTACTCTCGCAGTTGCCGATGAATTAAATCGTCGCTGGATTGGAGTGGACTGTAGCCCGGAGGCGTTTACCACTATGCTGAGGCGCTTCCATTTGGGAGTAGCACCGATGGGAGATTTTGTCTCAACGCGAAAATCAAAGCGCACACCCCCCATACCCGCGCTTTTTGCGGAATACGAGACTAACAATACGTTACAGGTCAGCACTCCTAAGCAGAGAAAAATAACGAACTTTGCGCTTTATTCTGATGCCGAACTTGAGCCCCTAGCTAGAGTCATCGCATTGCGGTGTTCTCTATCAGACGAGGACAATGGCCAGGCTTTACAGCTCAACCAACTCAGCAACGAACTGCCTGCCAGTACTGTTCAGAAGGCCGAGACGCCTTCTTCGATGACGAGCTGATCGACGGCGATGTTCATCGACTTGCCGAGTTTTTTGTAGTCCTCTTTCCACCCGGCGGGCCAGTAGTAGGTGTCGCAGCGGCGGAGCAGGTCGTTCCAGATATTCTGCGCCTGCCAGATGTTGACCTCGAAGGGCATCCGGCGGATGGAGTTGGCGATGTCGAGTGCGCTCGAGAGCGCGCCGTTGGCTGTGGGGTCGCCGGCGGCGGCGGCCTCCAGCCGGACCATGGCCTGCTTCATGCGCTGGCCGGCGGTGAATCCCAGCAGCGCCGTGTCGAGCGCGATCTGGTCCGCGTCGGCGCTCTGGAGCAGTGAGTCGATTTCGGCGGAGTCGAAGGCGGGCGACTCGATGGCGCGGCGCAGCCCGGAGTTGATGGCGAAGGCAGCGGCGGTGGCCAGGGCGGGCGGCGCGGGTATGCCGCTCTCGGTAAGGAAACGCAGCAGCGAGGCGTGGTCCTCGTAGATCTTGCGCAGCGAGTCCTCCATCTCCGTGACGGTACGGTTGAGGATGATGTTCAGGATACGGTGCTGCTCGTCGGAGAACAGCGAGGTGAGCGAGTAGTCCATCACGCCGAAGAAGCGGTCGATTAGCCGGATGACCTCCGGCAAATTCGCGCGGCGCATGGCGCGGCCGGCGTCGGCTGCGAAGGCGGTAAATCTTTCGATCTCGGTTGGGTCTGCTGGGCTACAGGGGCGGACAGCGGCTGAGAGGTTCTGATCGCCCAGGTGCAGCACGGCAAAGCAGAGTTCTTCCGACTCTTCGGTAATGCGCGACGAGACCGTGGCGCGGCCCAGCGCGACGCGGCCGCGGCCTGAGCTGAAGATCTCGTGCGACTCGCGGTGTACGTCGTAGCAAAACAGTTCGCCGTCTTCGGGATAAGGGCGGAAGATCGAGCTGATGGCATAGTGCGCGCCGATCTCTTCGAGGCCGATCTTCATGCCGGTGACGAATCGGCCGTAGACCTCAGCCCCATTGCCGATCTCGGGGATGTTGCTTTTGGCCTTGCCGAGGATGTTGAGGAAGGCGGCTTCGAGCGCCGCGCCGGGTGAGCCGAAGAGCCGTGCGGCAAGCTGGAGCACGCGGCCGGCGTAGGCGATGACCTGAATGGTCTCGATGCCGGAGATCTCGTCGAAGAACCAGCCGCAACTGGTGTACATGAGTTGGGTGTGTCGTTGGAGTTCGAGCAGTTCGAAGGCGGCGATGCGCTCGGCGGCGGTCAGTTTGTGCGTTGCATGGTCTTTGAAGAATGCCTCCGTCGAGGCGGCGGAGCGGTTGAGCATGACACGGATGTAAGCGTCACGCGCG
This sequence comes from Edaphobacter sp., assembly GCF_035763405.1. Lineage (NCBI taxonomy): Bacteria > Pseudomonadati > Acidobacteriota > Terriglobia > Terriglobales > Acidobacteriaceae > Edaphobacter > Edaphobacter sp. Next base: position 31,772 of record NZ_DASUBE010000075.1, on the reverse strand, counting down.
TCCCAGAGGTTTTTGAGGAGCGGCTTTGCAACCTCTTCAGAGAGCGGCACGGTAGCGTCGCGCAGAAAATCGAGCGCCTCGCGCAGAGGGCCGCGCCATTGCTGGCTCCAGCCTGCGCGTCCGCTGTTGCAGCCGCAGTCGGAACGCCATCGTTCGATGCCGTGCGGGCAGCTCCACGAGGTGTTCTCGACAATCTCGGCCTCAAACGCGGGCGGAAACTTTTCGAGGAACTCAGCGTAGTTGGTGAGCGTGGCGTCATGGCCGTCCTCGATCCGATGCATCGCGTCGGAGAGCGCCATCTCGCCGTGTTTGTGGTGGTGGCCGTAGCTCTCGCCGTCGGTTGCGATGTGGGTCAGTTGCGCGGCGGCGCTGTTGGTGAAGTTACCCACGAGGCGCTCGCCGAACTCCTGCCCGCTGTTCAGCAGTCCCTCGAAGGCAACCGCACGCGAGATGGGGCCGTTGTAGAAAAAGACGGCAATCGAACGGCCTTCATTGAGCCGCACCAGATACGGGTGCGTAGGATCGACCGTTGCGTCTGGCGTTTCGGTCCATGCGGGCATCGGTGCTTCTTTTGCTGCGAGGGCGCGCGTGCGGGCGCACTGGGCAGGCGCGAGGATGGTGAAACGAATGCCTTCCTGCGCCAGCACATCGAGCACGGCGCGGCTGACAGCGGTCTCGGCGAGCCACATGCCTTCGGGCTTGCGGCCAAAGCGCGACTCGAAATCAGCAATGCCCCACCGGACCTGCGTGCGCTGGTCGCGCACGTTGGCCAGCGGCATGATGATGTGGTTGTAGACCTGGGCCATGGCGGAGCCGTGCCCACTGTATCGCTGCTGGCTTGCCTTGTCCGCGTCCACCACCATCTTGTAGGTCCGTGGCGCGTAGTCTTTGAGCCAACTGAGCAGCGTGGGGCCGAAGTTGAAGCTCATCCGCGCATAGTTGTTCATGATGCGGATGATCTCGTTTTCTTTGTTGGTGATGCGCGAGGCGCCGTTGGGCGCGTAGCACTCGGCTGTGATGCGGTCGTTCCAGTCGTGATAGGGAGCAGCGGAGTCCTGCACCTCGATCGTTTCGAGCCACGGATTTTCACGCGGCGGCTGGTAGAAGTGACCGTGTACGCAGACGAAGCGCAACCGTTCCCCGGCAGCTGGGGAGGGCGGCGCGGCGATGGTCGCTGTGGCTTGAGACTCTGCCATGCTCCTTCAATCGTAACGCGAGAGACCGGCCTGCGCGGAGTTGTACGGATAGCGCAACGTCAAACCTTTGCAGAGGCGTTGGCCAGATCGCATGCGCGCCACAGATACCAGCTCGCCACTGAGCGCCATTGTCCCCAGCGTTTGGCGCGCTTCTGCATTACATCGGGCTTGGGCAGCAGATCTGGCGTCACTTTTTGCGTCGGCTTCAAGCCCTGGAAGGTGAGCGCGAAGCCTTTGCGCACCCCGTAGTCGGAGACGGGAAAGACATCCGGGCGGCCCAGACGGAAGATCAGCAGCATCTCGACCGTCCAGCGTCCGATGCCGCGCACTTGAATGAAGTGTTCGATGATGTCTTCATCCGACATGCGGCGGATGCGCTCGAGCGTCGGTACAGTGCCGTCCAGCGTCTTCGCGGCGAGATCACGAAGCGCGAGCATCTTGTTCTTGGAGAGACCCGCAGCGCGAAGCTGTTCGTTGGGACAGTCAAGCAGATGCTGCGCGGAAGGATGATTGCCGACGCCGCAGATGTCGTGGAAGCTCTCCATCATACGGCGATGAATCGTGGCGGCGGCTTTGCCGTGAAGCTGCTGGTAAATGATGCTCTCGACCAGCGCCTCGAACGGCGACTGTCCTCCCGAGATGCGGAGCTTGAACGGGCCAGCGCGCTCGATGAGGCGGCCAAGTTTCGGGTCGGCTGCGGAAAGCTCGCGGCAGGCAAGCGCAAAGTCGTAGCGTGGTGAACGAGGCGTGTTGATCGTGCGCGGCATAGGGATGACGGTATCGCAAGAAAGAGCGCGATGTCTCTCTGATTCAGCAGCCGGGAGAAAGGCGCGGAGAAATCTACGCTCGCAAAGAGAGCCGTTATGAAATTCGGACTAGATTGGTTCGCATTTACAACTGCGATACCTTTCGGGCAGGGTAGATGTAGTGGCAATCGTGGCGAATGACGGTGCGATGCACGAGATGTTGTGCAGCGCGGTTTTCGTGGCGGTTCGATAATCGGATGTAGTCGATGAAAAAACGCTCTGCTTCTGCGCGGACGCTTTCCGAAAGCGTTTTTCCACTGCTATACTCGGGCTTCCGAGTGAAGAAGTTTATCGGGCTGCGCGAAGCTGTGTGTTGCCCAGAATGCCGACTCGCTCAAAACGACGGCACACGAGTTTTGTAGTTCAGAAATCTTGAAGGCAACTTCCATCCTTTAAAGAGGAATGCAGAGGGAGCAGGAACCAACTCATGGCGCAAGTTTTTGACCGCAGTTCGAACGCGCTGGCTCGATTCAGTCTGGTTTTGACAGGAATCATCGTTGTCGCGCTCGGAGTCACGCTGAACGAGCTGCAGCGCTCACCATGGGTGACGCGACAGGGGCAAAGGCCGGACCAGCCCATTCCATTCAGCCACAAGCACCACGTCGAAGGTCTCGGGTTGCAGTGCCAGTACTGCCATACCTCGGTCGAAGACTCAAGCTATGCCGGCATTCCCCCAACCAAGACCTGCATGAACTGTCACGCGCAGATCTGGACGAACGCCACGCTGCTGGAGCCTGTCCGCCAGAGCTGGGCAACGGGGGCCTCGATCCAGTGGATCCGTGTGCATGACCTTCCCGACTACGTTTATTTCAATCACGAGATTCACGTGAACAAAGGCATCGGCTGCGCAAGCTGTCACGGGCGTGTGGATGAGATGCCGCTGATGTACGAAGAGAATACGTTGCAGATGGAATGGTGCCTGAACTGCCATCGCAATCCGGCGACGAACCTGCGGCCGACCTCCGAGATCTACAACATGGCATGGGCCGGGCCTTCCGGAGACCACCCGGTCTGGTGCACGAGCACAGGCCAGAATACAAATCCGGATGGAAGCTCGATTCCGACCTCGCAGCAGGTCAGTTGCACGACAACCGATCCGACCCACAGTGGACCCGAAGTGGCGCAGTTGCAGCCCCCCAGTCCGGGCGGGCTGGGCAGGCCGCAATCCGGGTTCGGTTCAGCGCCGCATCCGGTCGAAGGCGGCGAAGGCCAATCGGTGGCCAGCCCGCTGCCGTTGCAGCTCAAGACGGTCAACTACCAGAAGTTCACCAGCCAGATGGAGCTGGGTAAATACCTGACCGCCGAGTACCACATTCGCCGTCCGGAAGAACTTTCAAGCTGCGAGACGTGCCACCGATGAAGACCTCCGGCAATACAACTGGAATTGGGACAGACGAGACGATGGCTGAGACAAAAACAGGGGCGGGAGCCGAGCCCACCGTGGTGACACAGATTGCTCCGGCAAAGCTGACGCTGGCCGAGGTGCGCGCGAAGCTCGACGGCAAGACCGGACGGCGGTTCTGGAAGAACCTGGACGAGCTGGCCGAGACACCGGCGTTCCACGAGCTGATGCAGGAAGAGTTCCCGCGGCAGGCTGGCGCGGGCGAGTGGGTCGATGCGGTCAGCCGCCGCGGCTTCCTGAAGGTGATGGGCGCGTCGCTGGCTCTGGCTGGACTTGCGGGCTGCACCAAGCAGCCGGACGAGCCGATCTATCCCTATGTCAAGCAGCCCGAAGACCTCGTTCTGGGCAAGCCGATGTATTTCGCGTCGGCGCATCCGTTCCCGACCGGCGCGATTCCGGTGCTGATTAAGTCCGACGCCTTCCGGCCCATCAAAGTGGACGGCAACCCGGAGCATCCGGTCTCGCAGGGCAAGTCGGATGTCTTCACGCAGGGAACACTGCTCGACCTCTACGACCCGGACCGCTCCCAGCACGTGCTTAATCGCGGCAACAACGCGACGTGGGGCGACTTCCAGAACGCGCTTTTGACGGCCGCCAGGAAGCTGCCCGGCGGACAGGGTCTCTACTTCCTGAGCGCGACGATCACCTCGCCCACGCTGGCCGCACAGTGGAAGCAGGTGCAGGCGGCGTATCCGCAGGCGAAGCTCATCCAGTGGGAGCCGGTGAACCGCGATGCCTCGCGTGCGGCGACCAAGGCCGCCTTCGGCGACTATCTTGACCCGCAGTACAGGCTTGAAGACGCCGACGTGATCCTCTCGCTCGACGCCGATTTTCTGAGCGGCATCGCGCAGCCGGGCTTCCTGCCCATGGCGCGGGCCTATGCGGAGCGGCATCGCTACGAAGCAGGCAAGCCGATGAATCGCATGTACGTCGTCGAGACCATGCCGACGGTGACAGGGTTCAAGGCCGAGCACAGGCTGGCGCTCAAGCCGAGCGACCTGGTGGCTTTTGCGCAAGGGCTGGCCCGCGGCACGGCACCCGCGGGCGCGACCGCCGATCAGCAGAAGTTCTTCTCGGCCGTGCTGGCCGACCTCAAGAAGGCCGGCGGGCGTTGTGTGGTCATTCCGGGCGAGCAGGCTGTTCCCGAGGTCCATGCGGCCGCGTTTGCGCTGAACGCCTCGCTGGGCGCCGTGGGCAAGACGGTCGTTTACACCGAGACTGTGAACCCGATGCCGACCGAGCAGGTCGCCGACCTGAAATCGCTGGTTGCCGACATGAAGGCGGGCAAGGTCCAGTGGCTGGTGGTGCTGGGCGTCAACCCGGTCTACTCGGCTCCGTCGGACCTGCACTTTGCCGATGCCTACCAGAACATCCCGACCACAGTGCATCTGGGCTCGCATCTGGATGAGACCGGCGCGATCTCGAACTGGCACATCAATGGCGCGCACTATCTCGAAAGCTGGTCGGACGCGCGGGCTTATGATGGCACGCTGTCGATCATTCAGCCGATGATCGCTCCGCTCTACGACGGCAAATCGGCGCATGATGTCTTTCAGTCGCTTCTGGCCAATCCGCAGGCTTCGGCCTTCGATGTGGTGCAGGCGAACGCGAAGAATTTCATCAAAGGTGACTTCGCAACAGGTTGGCGCAAGGCGCTGCATGACGGCTGGATCGCTGACACGGCCTTTGCGCCGAAGGCAGTTGGTGCGCCGAAGAGCGTCGCATCCAGCCTGCCGACAGCAAGCGGCCTTGAAATTTCGTTCCGGCCCGATCCTTCGCTCTACGACGGCCGCTATGCCAACAACGGCTGGCTCGAAGAGCTGCCCAAGCAGGTCACGAACCTGAGCTGGGACAATGCTGCGATCATGAGCATGGGCACGATGGGCGAGCTGGGCGTCGAGGAATCCGATCCAGTCCGCATCGATTACAACGGCCGCTGGTTCATCGCTCCGGTGCTGATGGCTCCCGGACATCCCGACGGTGTGATTACGGTCCATCTGGGCTTTGGCCGTGGGCCGGAGGCGGGCCGCGTGGGCGCGGGCGTCGGCTTCGATGCCTACCAGATTCGCACGGCGGACAACCCGTACTGGATTGCGGGCGCGGTGGCCAAGAAGTCGCCAGGCACCTACGATCTCTGCGTCACCAAGGTCCACAACATCGAGCACCGTGGCGGCTTCGCCCAGTGGGACCTCAACAAGAAAGAGTACGACGTCGATGGTACCTACTCGCTGGCAGGGCATGAGGCCCAGGAGCGTGGCATCATTCGCTACGCAACCGTGGCCGAGGCGGAGAAGGAGCCGGACTTCGCGCACGAAGGCGGCGTCAGCGGCACGTCGATCTACAAGGTTGGTTATGCTCCCGAGGGCGAGCGCACCGACCATGACAACTCGTTCTTCCCGGACGTCTGGCGCTACGACCGCAAGGACCCCTCCTCGCTCAAGGTGCAGAACGCCTGGGGCATGGCGATTGACCTGAATAGCTGCGTGGGCTGCAACGCCTGCATCGTCAGTTGCTATGCGGAGAACAACATCGCTGTAGTCGGCCGCGAGCAGGTCAAGATTGGCCGCAACATGCAGTGGCTGCGCATCGACACCTATTTCGAAGGCGACCTGCACGCGCCCAAGGCGCACTTCCAGCCCATGGCCTGCCAGCATTGCGAGAACGCGGGTTGCGAACAGGTCTGCCCGGTCGGCGCGACCGTCCACACGCCCGAAGGCATCAACACGATGGTCTACAACCGCTGCGTGGGCACGCGCTACTGCTCGAACAACTGCCCGTACAAGGTGCGCCGGTTTAACTTCCTGCTCTACTCGGACTACGAGACCGAGAGCCTGAAGTTCATGCGCAACCCGGACGTGACGGTGCGCTCGCGCGGCGTGATGGAAAAGTGCAGCTACTGCGTGCAGCGCATCGAGGCGGCCAAGATTCAGGCCGACATCGAAAACCGCGCCATCCGCGACGGCGACATTGTGACAGCCTGCCAGCAGGCCTGCCCGACCGACGCGATTGTGTTCGGCAACATCAACGACAAGACAAGCAAGGTGGCAAAGCGAAAGGCCGAGGAGCGCGACTATCAGGTGCTCACCGATCTGAACTACCGCCCCCGCACCACCTACACGGCCGGTGTCATCAACCCGAATCCGGAGCTGGCATAAATGGCGACCAAAGGACCCATTCACGACGTTGTCGATCCGATGATCGATCCGCGCACCGGCGAGTACGCGGTCATCGCGCCGGGCCACAACTTCAAGTCGGTGACGCAGAAGATTGCGGGCATCGTGCTGACCTCGAACACGCCGCTCGGCTGGTTCTTCGGCCTGATCGTCGGCGGCTTTGTCGCCACCGGCGTCGTGATCGCGCTGACGTGGCTGTTCCTCAAGGGCGTCGGCATCTGGGGCGTCACCATCCCTGGCGCGTGGGGATTCGCTATCATCAACTTCGTCTGGTGGATCGGTATCGGCCACGCCGGCACGCTGATCTCGGCGATTCTGCTTCTGTTCAAGCAGCCGTGGCGTAATTCGATCAACCGTTTCGCCGAAGCGATGACGATCTTCGCGGTCTGCTGCGCCGGCATCTTCCCGCTGATTCACGTCGGGCGCCCGTGGCTGGCGTACTGGCTGTTCCCCTACCCGAACACGATGAACGTGTGGCCGCAGTTCCGCTCGCCGCTGGCGTGGGACGTCTTCGCGGTCTCGACGTATGCGACCATCTCGGTGGTGTTCTGGTACGTCGGCATGATTCCGGACCTCGGCACGCTGCGCGACCGCGCGAAGCTGCCGGCTGCGAAGTACTTCTACGGCATGATGGCGATGGGCTGGCGCGGTTCGACGCGGCACTGGATTCGCTACGAGTCAGCTTCGCTGCTGCTGGCCGGTCTTTCGACGCCTCTGGTGCTCTCGGTCCACACGGTCATCAGCTTCGACTTCGCCGTAGCGGCTCTGGCGGGTTGGCACACGACCATCTTCCCGCCTTACTTCGTGGCGGGCGCCATCTATTCAGGCTTCGCCATGGTCATCACGCTGGCCATTCCGATCCGCAAGTTCTACCACCTCGAAGACCTGGTGACCAAGCGCCACCTGGACTGCATGGCGAAGGTCATGCTGGGCACCGGCTGCATCGTAGCCTACGGCTATGGCATGGAAATCTTCATGTCATGGTATTCGGCCTCGCACTGGGAGTTCTTCATGATGTGGAACCGTATGTTCGGGCCGATGGGCTGGGCATACTGGATGCTGATTCTGACGAACATCGCGATTCCGCTCACAACGTTGTGGTCGCGCAAGCTGCGGGTGAACGTGGCGTATCTGTTCGTCCTCTCGTTCATCATCAATACCGGCATGTGGTTTGAGCGGTTTGTCATCGTTGTCACCAGCCTCTACCGCGAATACCTGCCGTCAAGCTGGGGCACGTACCGGGCGACGAAGTGGGACTACCTCACCTACGTAGGCACGCTCGGCCTGTTCACCTTCCTGTTCTTCCTCTTCGTCCGCTTCCTGCCGATGATTCCGATGTCGGAGATCCGGATGATGCTGCCGCAGACCAAAGTTACGCCCGGCGGGCCCACTGCCGAGGTCATCAGCGAGGAGTCAGTCTAATGCCGCCGCGTGAAGGAATTTACGGTTTACTGGCCGAGTTCAATACTCCGGGCGAGTTGGTGGAGGCGACTGAGGCTGCCTACGCGGCAGGCTATCGCCGCATGGAGTGCTACACGCCCTATCCGGTGGAAGAGGCGGCCACGGCGCTGCACTTCCACAGAACGCGCGTCCCTCTGGTTTGTCTGGTCGGCGGCCTGATGGGCCTGATTACGGCGTTCGGCATGGAGACATGGATTAACGTGTGGGCCTATCCGCTGAATATCGGCGGGCGTCCGCTGTTCTCCTGGCCGGCGTTCATCATCCCGGCCTACGAGTGGACCATTCTGTTTTCGGGTCTGGCGGCGGCGTTCGGCATGATGGCGCTCAACGGCCTGCCGCAGCTCTATCACCCGGTCTTCAATGCAGCCAACTTCAGGAGCGGCGCGACCACGGATAAGTTCTTCCTCTGCCTGGAGGCGGCCGATCCTCAGTTTTCTCCCGCCGGAACGCGGGCGTTCCTCGAACAGTTCCCCGCGGTCTCCGTGGTGGAGGTGGACCATTAATATGCACGTGAACAAGACAGTCCTGCGCATTGCATTTGCCACAGCCGCTCTCGGTCCGCTGTTTGTGCTGGCCGGCTGCCGCCAGGACATGCACGACGAGCCGAAGTTCTTTCCGCAGCGGGGCACGACCTTCTACGCGGATGGCCGCTCGGTGCGCCCGCAGGTGGCCAATACCGTGGCGCGCAACCAGTTGCACGAGAACACCTACTTCTACACGGGCCTGGTGGACGGCAAAGAGGGCAACACGATGCCTTTCCCGGTGACGATGAAGGTGCTTGAGCGCGGACAGGAGCGTTACAACGTCTACTGCACCCCGTGCCACTCGCGCGTAGGCAACGGCGAAGGCATGATCGTGCAGCGCGGCTATGCGCACGCAGGCGACTTCCACACCGCTCGCCTCGAAACAGCGCCGCTCGGCCACTTCTTTTACGTCATCTCGAACGGCTACGGCGCCATGCCTGACTACTCGGCGCAGGTGTCTCCCGTGGACCGCTGGGCCATCGTTGCCTACATCAAGGCGCTGCAGTTGAGCCAGCATGCCACCGACGCCGACATACCCGCCGGCGAGCACGCGTCCCCGCTCGACAGCATCGCCGAGAAGGACGGCCTGCCCGCATCGTTCGCCAAGCCCTGGGCACTGCCCGCGACGGCGACCTACGGCACGCCCAACGACCAGAGTTTCGTTCTGCCCTCGCCGGGAAGCTCGGCCACGGGTACGCCTGCCGCGCGCACGGCAAAGACAAATTCCCCGGCAACAGCCGGCAAAACCGCAGCGAAGCAGTAACCTCGGACGTTTCCGAACGAAGGCCTGAATAGCATGTCATCTGGACACGAACATAACGGCGGAGCAGGCGGCCACCACGGCTACCCGGGGCCGCGTCCGCTTCCGCAAACGCTGACCGCGCCGGAGGCCGTCAACGCCTGGCGGACGCGCGCGCTCGTCGTCGCCGTTGTTGCGGCGCTGTTGACGATTCCCTTCGGGTTCACGCACGAGGGCAAAAACCACATCATCCGCGCCTACCTCATGGGCTTTATGACCTGCTTCGGCTTCGCCGGCGGCGGGCTCTGCGTGCTGATGCTGCAATACGTCACGGGTGGCAAATGGGGTCTGCTGCTGCGCCGTCCCATCGAGGCAATGAGCCGCACCCTGTGGCTGGTTGCGCTGATGTTCGTTCCCATCGGCATCTGGATGGGCCACCTCTACCAGTGGGCGAAGTATCCCACGCAGGCGACGACGCTGGACGCACTCTCGAAGGGCTGGATCACGCTCGAACAGGCGCTGACCGCCAACGACAAGCGCCCCATGCTCAACCCGGGTGCGGCATGGGTTCAGGTCGGTATTGTCTTCGCCATCCTTCTGACCTTCACCTACTTCCTCAATAAATGGTCGCTCCAGCAGGACGCCGACCCGCTCCGGGGAACGCAGGGCAGCTTCGACCGCTGGCGCACCAAGTTCGAGAACCTCAGCGGCATTGGCATCCTTATCTATGTCATCCTGCTGACCGACCTTTCGATCCTGTTGATTAAGTCGCTCGACGTGACCTGGTACTCCTCCATCTATGGTTTGCAGTTTCTGGTGGGTCAGGGATACGCGGTGCTGGCGCTGGGCATCCTGATCGTCATCCTGCTCTCGCGCTTCGAGCCGATGAAGACGTTGTTGCGCGTGACCGAACAGCACGACCTGGGCAAACTCGCCCTCGCCTTCGTGATGTTGAACATCTATCTCTGCTTCGCGGAGTTCCTGATCATCTGGTCGGGCAACATCCCCGACGAGATTCCCTGGTACCTGAACCGCATCCACGGCGGCTGGTGGTACATCTGCTCGCTCGACTTCATCGCGCACTGGTTGATTCCGTTCTGCCTCTTGCTCTCGCGCGATCTCAAGCGCAATAAGAAGAAGATGATCTGGCTGTGCAGTTGGATGATCTTCGCGCGGCTGGTGGATATGTTCTGGCTCATCGAGCCGAACTTCAAGGATGCGGCGGGCAATCTGCATATCCACGGCAACGTCGGCATTCTTGCCTACATTACCGTGCCGCTCTGCGTGCTTGGAATCTGGACTGCTTATTTCCTGACTGAACTGAAGGCGCGGCCGCTGGTCGTCGTCAACGACCCGCACCTCGAAGAGATGCTGGAGCCCGAACATGCCCACTAACGACCATCACAAGATCAATCAGCCGCTGAACCCGGAGCTTGGCGTCCGCGATGCCGAAAGCCCGGGCTACGAGACGAGCGACGTCAACGTCAACGGCATCCTTGTCTTTCTGGCCGGACTGTTCGGCTCGGTGCTGATCTTCTTTGTCTTCTGCTTTGTGCTGGGCCGTGTCATCAACACCGCGCTCAAGAAGGAAGACGGCCCCGCCAATAAGTGGAGCCAGATGACAGACTTCTCCGGCGCGACCACCAACGGCGGCAAGCGCCAGGACCTCGCCAGCGATCCGCAGATCGAGCAGAAGCAGCTTCAGCAGATTACACAAGCGTTTCCTTCGCCTCGTCTGGACACCGACGACGGCGAGCAGTCCACCGCCGACCTGCACGCACGCGAGGACCTGCTGCTCAACAACTACAGCGTTACGCCGGACGGAACGGTCCGCATTCCCATTACGCGCGCCATGCAGTTGATCGCTCAGCGCGGTCTGCCGGTGAGCGCGCCTTCGACGACCCAGGTGGCGATGTTCGGCGATGACCATCCGGTCATTCTCGCTCCGCTCACCACTGGCTTTGCGCGCACAGGCTATGAGCTGGATGTCATCGCGGCGCGTGAACAGAAGCTGGCTTATGGACGGGCCATGAGCGCGGAAAACGCAGGAACCGCCACCGAGCGATAACTGAGGGATACGATAAAGAAGAAGGCATGATCGACAGACGGACAATTCGAGGAGGTTGGTGGAAGGCGGCGCTGGGCTGCGCGCTGCTGGCTGCCCTCGCGAGCGTGCCGCTGTCGGCGCAGGTCTCCGGCTACGGCGAAAAGCAGATGGGCGAGAACCACGGCGACCAGTTGCCCAACATGCTCCAGAAGGTCTCCGTCGCGCAGCATCTGAACCAGCCGTTGCCATTGGACGCCCAGTTTGTCGATGAGACGGGCAAGCAGGTCAAGCTCGGCGACTACTTCGGCAAGAAGCCCGCCATCCTGTCGCTGGTCTATTACAACTGCCCGATGCTTTGCTCAGAAGAGCTCGACGGACTGACGAGCGCGCTGATGATGGTCCACCTGACTCCGGGTAAAGACTTCAATGTCATCGTCATCAGCATCGACCCCAGTGAAGGCCCGGAGCTGGCCGCGAAGAAGAAGGCGCTCTATGTCAAGCGTTATGGCCGCCCGGAGACGGCGGCGGGCTGGCACTTTCTGACCGGGCAGCGTCCTGCGATCGACGCCGTGACCAAAGCGGTCGGCTTCGGCTATGTGCGTGTCCCGGGCCCAGACGGCAGAATGACGCAGTTTGCGCACGCCAGCTCGATTGAAATTGCAACAACGAATGGAAAGCTTGCGCAGTATTACCTTGGCGTGGAGTACTCGCCCAAGGACATGCTGCTTGGCCTGATTGAGGCCTCGGGCAACAAGATCGGCTCGCCGGTGGCGAACATCCTCACCTACTGCTACGAGTATGACCCCCAGACGAACACGCACTCGCTCATTGTGGTGCGCGTGGTGCAGCTTGGCGGCATGATTACGGTGGCGGGGTTGGGGGGATTCATGTTCCTCAGCTTCCGGAGAGAGTCGAAACTGGGGCGCAATCACGACCTGACCAAGAAAGAGACGGATGAAGGGTAACGATGCATATTAGTCAAGTCCTGTGGCAGTTTCTGGTGAAGTGGCTCACCGCCTCCGCGCTCTTTCCGCGCGAAGCGTCGACCATTGCTCCCTACGCCGACGCGCTCTATTTCTTCCTGCTGACGATTACCGTCATCGGCCTGGTGCTGGTGGGCACGCTGATCTTCGGCTTCTCCATCCGCTACCGCAAGGAGAAGCACCCGGTGGCCGAGCAGGTCGAAGGCTCGACGCTGCTCGAAGCGACCTGGACTATCATTCCGCTGGCGCTGTTCCTTATCACTTTTGTCTGGGGCGCGATCCTCTACTTCCGCATCTACAACCCGCCGACCAACGCGATGAACATCTATATCGTGGGCAAGCAGTGGATGTGGAAGGCCGAGCACCCGGGCGGCCAGCACGAGATCAACGCGCTGCACGTGCCCACGGGCCGACCTGTCCAGTTGACGATGATCTCACAGGACGTCTTCCACAGCTTCTCGATCCCCGACTTCCGCGTGAAGCGTGAGGTCATTCCCGGCCGCTATTCGACCGTCTGGTTCCAGGCGACCACACCGGGCACGTACCACATCTTCTGTACGCAGTACTGCGGCACCAACCACTCCGCCATGATCGGCGAAGTCACGGTGATGGACCCGAAGGACTACCAGCAGTGGACGCAGGAGTCCACCAGCGGCATGTCGCTGGCGCAAAACGGCGAGCGACTCTTTGCCAGCATGGGGTGCAACGCCTGCCACAACGGCGGCGCCACTGCGCGCGGGCCCAACCTGGCCAATGTCTACGGGTCGAAGCTGCAACTGACCAACGGATCGCAGGTACTGGTCAACGATGCTTACCTGCGCGACGCGATTCTCAATCCGTCCGAGCACATCACGGCAGGCTATGCGCCGATTATGCCGACCTATCAGGGGCAGATCAGCGAAGACGGCCTGATTGATCTTGTCGAGTTCATCAAGACGTTACACAGCAATTACCGTATTCAGGAGACCCTGACTACGGCGGAGTCGAACCAACAGGCGCCAACAACGCCAGGGGCGGAAAAGTAATGAGCGCAACGAGCAGCACCATTCTGAACCTGCCGGACCAACGCACGGCATCCCTGCCGAAGCGCAGCTACCTGAATAACGAAGACGGGTTGCTGAGCTGGCTGTTGACTGGGGACCACAAGCGCATCGCGATCCTCTATCTGATCTCGATTACCATCTTCTTCTTCATCGGCGGGGCCTTTGCCGGCCTCATCCGCCTGGAGCTGCTGACGCCGCAGCCGGATCTGGTCGCATCGGACACGTACAACAAGCTGTTCTCGATGCACGGCATCATCATGGTGTTCCTCTTCCTGGTGCCGTCGGTGCCTGCGACGCTCGGCAACTTCCTGATCCCCATCATGCTGGGCACAAAGGACCTGGCGTTCCCGAAGGTCAATCTGCTGAGCTGGTATCTCTACTGGGTCGGCGGCATCTTCATCATGACGGCGCTGGTGCTGGGCGGCGTGGACACAGGCTGGACCTTCACGACCCCGCTCTCGACCCACTACCTGAACACACACGTGGTCACAGCGGCGCTGGGCATCTTTATCGCCGGGTTCTCGTCCATCTTCACCGGTCTTAACTTCATCGTCACCATCCACCGGATGCGCGCGCCGGGCATGACCTGGTTCCGGATGCCGCTCTTCGTCTGGTCGCATTACGCAGCTTCCATTCTGATGGTGCTCGGCACGCCGGTGCTGGCCATCACGCTGGTACTGGTGGCGCTTGAGCGCACCATCGGCATCGGCGTCTTTGACCCGACCAAAGGCGGCGACCCGCTCCTGTTCCAACATCTGTTCTGGTTCTACTCGCACCCTGCCGTCTACATCATGATTCTGCCCGGTATGGGCGTCATCTCCGAGGTCGTCAGTACCTTCAGTCGAAAACGAGTCTTCGGATACACGGCGGTGGCGTTCTCCTCGGTGGCCATCGCGCTGTTCGGCTTCTTCGTGTGGGCGCACCACATGTTCATCATGGGTGTTTCGAACTACTCGGCGCTGGTCTTCTCGCTCTTGACCATGCTGGTGGCCGTGCCGTCGGCGATCAAGATCTTCAACTGGGCGTTCACGCTCCAGAAAGGCTCGATCACCTTCGAGACGCCGATGCTCTATGCCTTCGGCTTCATGGGGCTGTTCACCATCGGCGGCATGACGGGCGTCTTCCTGGGCGCGCTGGGCATGGACATCCACCTGACCGAGACCTACTTCATCGTCGCGCACTTCCACTTCGTCATGGTGGGTGGCATGTTGATGGCGTTCCTCTCGGGCGTTCACTTCTGGTGGCCCAAGATGACCGGGCGGATGTATCCGGAGTCGCTCTCGAAGCTGGCCGCCGTCACCACCTTTATCGGCTTCAACCTGACCTTCCTGCCGCAGTTCGTTCTTGGCTATCTGGGTATGCCGCGCCGCTACCATGCGTATCCGCCGGAGTTCCAGGTGCTCAACGTGCTCTCGACCGCGGGTGCAACGGTGCTGGGCGTAGGTTATGTGTTGCCGCTGCTGTATCTGGCGTGGTCGCTCAAGTACGGGCCGATTGCGGGCAACAATCCGTGGCAGGCCACCGGGCTTGAGTGGCAGATTCAGTCGCCGCCGCTGACCGAAAACTTTATAGAAATCCCCGTCGTAGACTATGAAGCGTATGACTACGAATGGCTGGCCAAGAAGATGGAACAAGAGGTGACGACCGTTGGATAACACGATCGTAGCAACAACTTCGAGCACCGAGGCAGCCGTGGAAGAACACGTTCATGTGTCTTTGCCCCAGCACCGTCACCACTTCGAGACGGAGGAGCAGCAGCGCGAGGCCGGCACCTTCGGCATGTGGCTATTCCTGCTGACCGAGATCATGTTCTTCGGCGGCATGTTCTTCGCCTACCTGCTCTACCGCAACTGGTACTACGACGCCTTCGTCGTCGGCTCAAACCAGCTCAGCATCCCGCTCGGCGGCACGAACACGGCGGTCCTCATCACCTCCGGTTTCTTCATGGCGCTGGCGGTGTGGGCGGCGGAGCTGCGCAAGAAAGGGTTGCTGCTGCTCTTTCTGGTGCTCACCACTGTCTTCGGCTTCGTCTTCCTCGGCATCAAGTATGTCGAATACCACGAGAAGTGGGAGCTGCACCACATTCCCGGCGCACACTTCGACGTCTCGCAGTTCGTCAACCCGAAGGCTTACGGCCTGAAGGAAGAGCCGCTGGCGCCCGACATGGCGCAGAAGGTGCAGATTTACTTCTCGCTCTACTTTGCCATGACCGGCATGCACGCGCTGCACATGATCATCGGCGTCTTTCTGCTGTTCTGGCTCATGTGGCGAACGCAACGGGGAGACTTTACCTCGGGGTATGTCGCGCCTATAGAAAACTTTGCGTTGTACTGGCACTTTGTCGATATTGTGTGGCTGTTCCTGTTTCCGCTGCTCTACCTGATCAATCGACACCCTATATAGCCGGCAAACGCGCATCCTGATTTTACCGGCCTCCTCAACAGGCCAGGAGAAGAGCATGAGTGAGCATCACGACGCCTCCAATATCACCAACCCTGAACACGCGCAGCACCACATCGTCACGCCCAAGGTTTATGGCATCGTCTTCGCTACGCTGCTGTTCTTTACCTGGCTCACGGTGTACGCCGCGTTCAAGGACCTTGGTATTCTCAATCCGGTCATTGCGTTGGCCATCGCCAGCACCAAGGCCGTCATCGTCATCCTGTTCTTCATGCATGTGAAGTTTCAGTCCAAGCTCATCAAGATGACCGTGGCTTGCGGATTTTTCACCTTCCTGGTACTGATTACCATGACCTTGAGCGACTACATGAGCCGCGCCTGGGGCCTCTGGTAGTTCCCATCGCAGCGTCAACGAAAGTGCGGCCCGCGTGGCCGCATTTTTCGTCCCCGGCGACGGGCCGCTGCCAGCATAAAAGTCGTTGTGGCGTGCCCATCCAGGTGGTACAGTTCGAGCAAGCGCGAAGAGATGAATGTTCCTGAACACTGCGTCACGCAATGGCGAGGTCTCAGGGCCGCTACCGATACCGGCAGGAAGATGAGAGTCCTCTCATCCCGTTCCGGCACGCACCGAGGCGTTCTTTTCAGATCGAGCGTTGACTCACCCGGCGTCAGCTTGCAGCCTTGAGTTGAGACGGCTGAACTGCCGGCCAGCACGCTATGGGCCTCTACGCTCCTCGACAATCCGCGCCCGGCGCATGGCTATCCTCTGGCCGCACGAGACTGCGCCTTCGGCTGATGGCAAGGCTGATGGCAGCGGCGTGCGTGTCTGGCGGCCTCTTCGCGCAATCTGTTTCGCCACCGCAAGTTCTGCCGCGCATCTCCTCTTCTCTGGCAAAGTCAGCGCATTCGGTGGAGGCGCGACATTTTTTAAGCGGGCGCACCCTCCGCGGAGACGTTTCGAGCGGCCTGGCCATGGACGCCGCGCGCGGGCAGCAGGCCGCCATGCTGCGCCAGCAGGATCTTCTGCCTCATCTCACCAGCCTCACGACCCCGTGGCAGCCTGTCGGCCCCGGCCAGGTTAGCAGCGTGCGCTACGGCAACGTCTCGGGCCGCGTGACCTCCATTGCCATCGACCCGTCAGACCCAACCGGCAACACAGTCTATGTAGGCACCACAGGCGGCGGCCTCTGGAAGTCAACCAACGCAGCCGGGCCCGCGACGAGCGTTACCTTCGCGCCGCTTACCGACACTTTGCCCGTCTTCAGCGCGAATACAGGCAGCTCAGCGATTCCCTCGCTCTCCATCGGAGCCGTCAGCGTGCAGAACGGCGTCGTGCTGGCCGGCACGGGCGACCCGAACGATGCAACGGACTCCTACTACGGCGGTGGGCTTCTGCGCTCGATCGACGGCGGCCAGTCCTGGACCCTCATCAGCGAATCGCACGACGGCGCAGCGGGCAATCATTCGTGGGTAGGGCTGGGCTTCGCTGGGTTTGCATGGAGCACAGCTTCACCCGGCACCGTCGTGGCAGCCATTTCGCAGTCAGCCGAGGGCACGCTGGTCAATGCGCCGGATCACACCAATAGCGTGATGGGCCTCTACTACTCAACCGACTCCGGCGCGGCCTGGCAGATGTCCACCATCCTCGACGGCAGCCAGACCGTCCAGACGCCGCTGCCTACCGGTGGAGATCTGGGCGGCAGGGCAGCCACAGCCGTTGTGTGGAACCCGGTGCGGCAGAGATTCTACGCGGCCATTCGCTACCACGGCTATTACGAGTCAGCGGATGGCGCGACGTGGACGCGGCTGGCCGACCAGCCCGGAAGCAGTCTCTCGCTCGCCTTATGCCCAACGGCTCCGGGCACAACCGGCAGCGTATCGTGCCCCATCTTCCGCGGCGCGCTCGCCGTCAATCCGGCAACGGGCGATACCTTCGCCCTCACCGTCGATAGCAACAACATCGATCGGGGCCTGTGGCAGGATGTCTGCGGCCTTGCCGGAACAAGCTGCGCGACCAGTGACGTCACCTTCGGTACGCGGCTCACATCAACTCCGCTCGAAGCAGGCGCCGGCAGCACCGCGATCCCGCAGGCCGACTACAATCTCTCGCTCGCAGCGGTCTCTTCCGGCGCGGGCGCAGCGGCTGACACGCTGCTCTACGTGGGCACGGTCGATCTCTACCGCTGCTCGCTCGCCGCCGGATGCGCCTTGCGCAACACGACCAACGCCATTAACGGATGCTCCGCGCCCGCACAGGTCGCGCCTGCACAGCACGCCATCGCAACGCTCGCCACTGCAGGCCAGCCGCTCATCTACATCGGCAACGATGGCGGCCTGTGGCGCTCGACCGATGGAGTCAACCAGCAATCCACCCCATGCTCCGCCGATGACGCCACGCACTTCCAGAACCTCAACAGCGGCATCGGCTCGCTGGCCGAGGTCGTCAGCTTTGCCCAGGACCCCACGCAGCCGGGCACGCTCATCGCTGGCCTGGGTGCAAACGGCACTGCGGCAACGTCGTCAGCTATGCTCACAACGGCATGGCCGCAGCTCTCGACCGGCGAAGGTGGCACCGCCGCTATCGACCCGAACAATCCGCTGCTGTGGTACGTCTCCACGGCGGCGGGCGTCAGTCTTCGCCAGTGTGCCAACGGCGCAGCATGCACGGCGGCGGACTTCACCGGAGCGCCGACTATCGGCTACGCCCAGACAAGCTACGACGACGCGCTCATCGACGTGCCCTGGCTACTCGATCCCGCGCTCACGAGCAACGTCCTCATCGGCACCTGCCGCGTGTGGCGCGGCCCTGCGGCAAGCGGCGCATCATGGTCTTCGTCAAACTCCATCAGCAATCTCCTCGGCGGCCCGCAGAATGCGTCCTGCGCGGCCAGCAATCCTGTCATTCGCTCGCTTGCTGCAGGCGGTTCTCTCAGCAATGCCACCGCAGCACAGAATGCCGGATCGCAGGTGCTCTACGCGGGCATGGCTGGCGCGCTCGACGGCGGCGGCAGCGATGGCGGACACATTTTTTCCACGACAAGCGGCGGCACGGCGGGCAGTACAACCGCGTGGACCGATCTCTCCTCATCCCTTGTCATCAACGATCTCTCCGACGCAGGCAGGTTCAACCCAGGCGGCTTTGACATCTCCTCGCTCGCTGCCGACCCGCACGATTCCACCGGCCAGACCGTCTACGCCACGGTGATGGGCTTCGCGGGCAACGGCATTAACGCGCCTCACGTCTACCGCTCCGTCAACGGCGGGGCAAGCTGGACCAATATTTCGAGCAACCTGCCCAACGCTCCGGCGAACAGCATCGTCATCGACCCGAACGACGCCAACACCGTCTACGTCGCGCTCGATACCGGCGTCTATGTCACAACCTCCGTCGCCACCTGCACAACGGCAAACTGCTGGAGCATCTACGGCACTGGCATGCCCAATGCGCCCGTCGTCGAGCTGGCCGCCGCGCCGCGCATGCCCACAGGCGACGGACGCCAAGGCGAGCTGCGCGCCGCCACCTACGGACGCGGCATCTGGCAGATTCCGCTCCTGACCGCAGCCACCGCAGCGCAGCCCGCGATGGCGCTCAATCCCACCTCGCTCACCTTCACCGCGCAAGCCGTAGCCACTGCCAGCGCGGCGCAGACGATCACGGTTACGAACACCGGCAACGCGCCGCTCACCGTCAGCAGCATCACCGCATCAGGAGACTTCAACGAGACCGATACCTGCACCGCCGCGATTGTTGCGCCCAGCTCCACCTGTTCAATCCAGGTACGCTTTCTCCCCACGGCCACCGGCAGCCGCACAGGCACGCTCACCGTCTACGGCAACGTTGCGGGCGGTCAGGCCACAGTCGCGCTCACAGGTACAGGCACACCGGCGGCGGCCATTGTCCTCAACCCCATCGCGCTCACGTTCGCTTCCACCCTCGTCAACGCAACCAGCGCGCCGCAGAACATCACCATCTCCAATACAGGAGGCGCAGCGGTCACGCTCCAACCTCCGTCCGTCACCGGGGGCTTCCAACTCACAGCGAACACCTGCGGCGCGAAGCTCGACCCCGGCACAGGCTGCACCGTCTCGGTCGCCTTCACGCCCACGGCATCCGGCGCGCGCAGCGGTACATTTTCCATCACGGATGACGTGGGCACGCAGACGGCCTCGCTTACGGGCACCGGTCTCGCGCCCGCCACCGACGCGCTCTCGCCGCTCTCGCTCACCTTCGCCGTGCAGCAGCTCACCACTACCAGCGCACCGCAGCAGATTACCCTGACCAACTCCGGCGACCAGCCGCTCACGCTCATCTCCGCCCAGAGCGCGAGCGCCAGCTTCTCGGTCGTCAACTCGTGCGGCAACTCGCTCAACGCGCACTCGGCCTGCTCCATCGAAGTTGCGTTCGCGCCTCAGACGCTCGGCACAGTCACCGGTACTCTCACCGTTGCCGATGCCTACCGCAGCCAGACCATCACGCTCACGGGCACGGGCATTGCACCTCCCGGCGTCTCGCTTGCGCCAACATCCAGGATGAGTTTTCCCGCCACCGGCGTTGGCATCGCTGCCGCCGCCCAGACGGTGACGCTGACCAACAACAGTGCCGCGCTGCTCCAGCTTGCAGCACCCGTGCTGACCGGAGACTTCGCCATTGTGGCGGGCAGCGACGCCTGCGGCGCAACCCTCGCCCCCGGAACAGCCTGCACCATGCAGGTCGCCTTTACGCCGACAGCGAGCACCCTACGCACCGGCACGCTCACCATCAGCGACAACTCACCCACATCGCCGCATGTGCTCGCACTCTCCGGCACCGGCGTAGACTTCAGCCTTGCCAACGACGGTAACGCCAGCCAGACTGTCCAGAGCGGCCAGAGCGCCATCTTCCCGCTGCTGCTTACCTCGGCGGCAGGCACGCCCGGGACGGCAGTCTTTACCTGCACCGGCGCGCCTGCGAACTCGACCTGCAACGTAACGCCGGGCAGCATTGCGCTCGGCAGCACATCTACCATCTCGGTCACAGTCCAAACCGGAGTAGGCTCAACGAGCGATGCGTCCGGCGCGCACCGCTCGCTCTGGCTCACCATTTTGTTGCCGCTGGGCCTGGCCGGCTTCAGGCGCAGACGCCTGGCAGGTATGGCGCTCCTCTGCGGGCTGCTCGTCGTCTCCGGGTGCGGCTCCGGCCGTATCATTCCGCCCGGGGGAGGCTCAGGCTCGCCCTCCGGTGCCAAGACCCCCGCCGGGACTTATAACGTTGCGGTCTCGGCCACCAGTGCAGGTCTTACCCGCGCGACCCACCTCACCCTGACCGTGCAGTGAAGCGACCTCCGTCGCCTATTTTCTAATTGACGAAACTTCTGTACTATTCTCCCCGTCTAGGAAAACAAATCATTCCGCGAGGCCCAGCCGAATGCTCCACAGGAACCTTTCCAGCGTACTGATCGCAGCATCGCTCCTCTTTCCTTCTGCCTGCCTCTTCGCGCAGGCCGCCCCCTCCGAGCAACACCGCGAGATGCCCAAGCCGACCAACCTCCAGATTCTGCCGAAGGACATCTCGACGAAGGACCTGATGGCCGTCATGCACGACTTCACCGGCGACCTCGGCGTCCACTGCACCTTCTGCCACGAGGTCAACGCCCAGACGCACCGGCCCGACTTCGCCTCCGACGCCAAGCCTGAAAAGGCTGCCGCGCGCGTCATGATGCGCATGACCCATGAGATCAACACCAAATACCTGGCCGAGCTGCCCCAGCACGAGCACGCAGAGGGTACAGAGCACGAGGGCAGGGTGAGCTGCAGCACCTGCCATCAGGGCCACCCCGAGCCGCCGAAGTTCACGCCCGCGCCCGAAGAACACCACGGCCCGCCACCCGCTGCTCCGGCAAAGTGACCTAACACCGATTACGCGCTTCCTCATTGTCATTCTGCAGCGAAGCGAAGAATCCCCGCATTCCGCTCAAGCGGCACAAACGCTCGGGTGCCCCATCCATGCGCCGTTTCATCGCGCATGGGTGGGATGGAACACTCTTCCATCGGTGTTCCTCAATGCTAATCGGTGCCAGGCCTTACGAGGGTGCTGAAAAAGTCCGTTTTGCTTAAGGGCACGGCTTCAGCCGTGCCGCAAGTACCGCAAAATCAGCGCGGCTTTAGCCGCTGAGGTACGCCTTTCTCTTCGCCAATGACTTTTTCAGCACCCTCTTGAAGGCCCGGCATATAGGGCTTCACCCCTGACACTCAGCTTGACAAACCCACCCTCCGCCAAAGGGGTAAACTGAAGAGGCACTCAAAACGGTCCACTCGGAAGTCCGAACCTAACCCCTTTAGAACATGGACTTTGCATACTTTAAGGGGGGAGGGGGGGGACCACCCCCGAAGGAGAGAATCTTGGCCTACAACGACCTGCGCGACTGGATCAACACGCTCCACAAAGCCGGCGAGCTGAAGCGCATCACCGAAGAGGTCTCGACCGACCTCGAGATGGCCGAGATAGCCGACCGGGCGGCGAAGTCAGGTCGAGGCACCCCAAAGGCCGGAGGCCCCGCGCTGCTGTTTGAGAACGTCAAAGGCCACCCCGGAGCCAGGGTCCTGATGAACCAGTTCGGCAGCGAGCGGCGCATGCGCCTCGCCCTCGAAACCGAATCACTCGACGCCATTGCCGACCGCATCCGTGTCCTCCTCAAGCCCGAAACGCCGACAGGTTTCATGGATAAGCTCAAGATGTTGCCGAAACTGGCTGAAATAGGGAGCTTTATCCCGAAAGTCGTCGCAGCCAAAGACGCCCCCTGCAAGCAGGTCATCCTGCGCGGCGACGAAGTCAATCTCCTCGACCTCCCCGTCCTCAAAACCTGGCCGCAGGACGGAGGCCCATTCATCACCCTCCCCTGCGTCATCACCAAAGATCCCAAAACAGGGAAGCGCAACGTCGGCATGTATCGGATGCAGGTCTACGACGAGCGCACCACGGGAATGCACTGGCAGCGCCAGAAGGTCGCCGCCGAACATCTCCGCGACCGCCTCCGCGAGGCCAGCGCGGATTCCGCATCACGAGTGGACGTTATGGCAGAAACCGCCGGAGCGACGACAGCCATGCAAGCGTTTCAGGGCCGCATGGAAGTCGCCGTAGCCATCGGCACCGATCCGGCGACCACCTTCAGCGCCATCGTCCCCGCGCCGCCAGATGTCGAAGAGTACTTGATCGCAGGTTTCCTCCGCCAGAAGCCCGTCGAGCTGGTCAAAGCCGAGACAGTCGATCTCGAAGTCCCCGCCAACGCCGAGTACATCCTCGAAGGCTATGTCGAGCTGGGCGAATTGCGCACCGAAGGTCCCTTCGGCGACCACACCGGCTTCTACACCATGCAGGACGAGTACCCCGTCTTCCACGTCACCTGCATCACCCACCGCAAAGACCCGGTCTACGCCGCCACCATCGTCGGCAAGCCGCCCATGGAGGACGCCTGGATGGGCAAGGCAGTCGAGCGCATCTTCCTGCCGCTCATGCAGCTCACGCTGCCCGAGATCGTGGACGTGAACCTGCCGCCCGAAGGCGTCTTCCACAACCTGATGATCGTCGCCATCCGCAAGTCCTACGCCGGCCACGCCCGCAAGGTGATGAACGGCATCTGGGCCATGGGCCAGGCGATGTTCACCAAGTGCATCATCGTGGTCGATGAAGACTGCGACGTGCAGGACCTCGCCGAAGTCACGCTGCGCGCCACCAACAACATCGACCCCGAACGCGACATCCAGTTCACCCTTGGCCCCATCGACACGCTCGACCACGCCAGCCGTCTGCCCAACTACGGCAGCAAGATGGGCATCGACGCCACGCGCAAATGGGCCGCCGAAGGCTTCACCCGCCCATGGCCCCAGGAACTTGTCATGGACCCCGAAACGAAATCCCGCGTCGATTCCATCTGGAAAAAACTCGGTATCGATTAGTGTCACGACGTTCGTCGCTTCAAAACACCTGGCTTCAGCCAAACCGCGAGCCGTTGCTTTGAAGCGGCGTGGCTTCAGCCACGCCGCTATCCGTACATCGATCAAGGGGCTTTAACCCTGAGGGAATGTTCCGCAACCGCTAAGCCGGGACAGTTCCCGTCGTCGAGATCAAAATAAACGTCACACTCGTCTCCGTACTCCGCTTATGCGGAGTCCCACGCGGCAGCACGAGCATGTCGCCCTTCTTCAACTCCAGCGCCGTCGCGCCCTCCGACTCGGGTGCGAGCCATTCGCCCGGGCGAATGTTGCGCGCGTTCTTGGGCGAGCCGCCGACCTCATACTTCGTCGCCCCGTCCGTAATCAGAAAAACGTGATCGCGCCCCTCGTGGTACTCGAACTCCTTGCCGTTTTTCTTGTCCTCGGTCGTCATCACGACCGTCAGGGGAAGCGACTTCGCATCGAAGAGGTTGTCATTGCCGGGCTTCGCCTGTAGAGCCTTCATCGCATCGGCTAGCTTTTCCGCCGAGAAAAGTTGAAATGGCACTGTCGCAGCGGGCGCTGCCGCCATCGCAAACAGGCTATCTGCAAGAGGAAGGCTGACAGCGGCGGCAAGCGGCGCTGCCTTCAGAAAATTGCGTCGAGAGGATTGGTTGGCCATGCGAGCAAGTGAACCACACTTAGCCCCGCTCTGCCAACCGCAGCTTTCGGCACGCGGCGCTCACGTCGTATACTCAAGATATGTCAATCGTTCGCAACGCCGCAGCCATTGCCAAGGGCATGAGCATCACCCTCAAAGAGGTGTTCCAGCCGACCGAGGTCGAGAACTATCCCGACGGCAAGGGCCCCATGCGCGGGGCCAAATTCCAGGAGCGTTTCCGCGGCAAGCACCAGCTCCAGCGCGATGAAAACGGCTTGGAAAAGTGTGTCGCCTGCTTCCTTTGCGCCGCCGCCTGTCCGTCGAACTGCATCTACATCGAGGCCGCCGACAACACCGCAGAGAAGCGCATCTCCAGCTCCGAGCGTTACGCGAAGGTCTACAACATCGACTACAACCGCTGCATCTTCTGCGGCTACTGTGTCGAAGCCTGTCCCACCGACGCCATTACGCACGGCCACGGTTTCGAGCTGGCATCGCTGAACGCCACCAGCCTGATCATGCGCAAGGAAGACCTCCTCGTCCCGGCGCACCACCTTCCCGATGCCGTCGAATCGGAGCAGGACGAAGCCGAAGTCCTCTCTTAGATTCGCGCAGAAGCGCCGAGATTCCTCTCACCGCTACGCTCGCCGAGCGCGCGCACCTCATACGAATGGAGGACATCAGATAGGTATGACGACTGCCAGCCAGCATCCTCTCGCCAAGATACTCGCCAACCGCATTGCCATTATTGACGGCGCGATGGGCACGACCATCCGCACCTACGGCAAGAACGAAGCCGACATGCGCGGCGAGCGATTCAAGGACGCCAAGAAGGACCTTCTCAATAACGGCGACCTCTTCTCGCTCACGCAGCCGGAGATGATCTGCGATATTCATCGCCGCTTTCTCGAAGCGGGTGCGGACATCATCGAGACCAATACCTTCGGCGCGACCAGCATCTCGCAGAGTGAGTTCTTCGTCGAGGACCCGCGCGAACACGGTGGTCGCAAAGACCCCGAGTTCTACCAGAAGATCATCGACGATCCTTCAATGAGCAGCCTCGCCTGGGAGATCAACGAACGCTCCGCGCAGCAGTGCCGCGAGTGGGCAGACCGCGTCGCGACTGCCACGGGCCGCCAGCGTTTCGTCGCCGGAGCGATCGGGCCGCTGACGGTCTCGCTCTCGAACTCGCCCGACGCCGACGACCCGGGCTTCCGCGTCGTCACGTTCGATCAGGTGAAGACGGCCTACGCCGAGCAGGTGCGCGCGCTCATCGCAGGCGGCTCGGACCTGTTGCTGGTCGAGACGATCTTCGACTCGCTCAACGCGAAGGCCGCGCTGGTTGCGATCCGCGAGGTCTTCGACGAGCAGAAGAAAGAACTGCCGGTGATGATCTCGGCCGCCGTAGGTCGCGGAGGTGAGACGCTTATTTCGGCCCAGACGACAGAAGCATTCTGGAACGCCGTGAAGCATGTGAAGCCGCTGTCGGTTGGGCTGAACTGTTCGCTCGGCCCCGACCTGATGTATCCGTTCCTCGAAGAGCTTTCGGAGAAGGCGGACGTGGCGATCTCGGCGTATCCGAATGCTGGCCTGCCGAACCCCCTCTCCGAGACCGGTTTCGATCTTGGACCGGCGGATATGGCGCAGCGACTCGGCAGCTTTGCCGACGCAGGCCTCATCAATATCGCAGGCGGATGTTGTGGCAACACGCCGGAGCACATTGCGGCCATTGCCAGGGCGCTTGAACACAAGGCCCCGCGCGCACTGAGCAAAGTCGAGGTTGCGGCGTGAGCGAGAGTATCGAGACCAAGCCACTTCGCCTCTCCGGCTCGCAGCCCTTCACGCAGCAGCCCGGCGTCTTCATCATGATCGGCGAGCGAACCAACGTTGCCGGCTCGCCCAAGTTTGCCAAGCTCGTCAAAGAGGGCAAGTACGAAGAGGCTGTCAGCGTAGCGCGCCAGCAGGTCGAGAGCGGCGCGAACGTCCTCGACATCTGCATGGACGAGGGCATGATCGACGGCGTTACGGCGATGTCGCGCTTCCTGCAACTGCTCGCCAGCGAGCCCGAAGTCGCCAAAGTTCCCTTCATGGTGGACTCCTCCAAGTGGGAGGTCATCGAGGCGGGCCTGAAGTGCCTGCAAGGGAAGGGCATCGTCAATTCGATCTCGCTCAAGGAGGGCGAGGAGAAGTTTCTCCAGAACGCCCGCACCGTGCTGAAATTCGGCGCGGCGGTTGTCGTAATGGCCTTCGACGAGCAGGGCCAGGCCGCGACCTACGAGGACAAGATTCGCATTGCTGAACGCGCATACCGCATCCTCGTCGATGACGTCGGCTTTCCGCCCGAGGACATCATCTTCGACCCGAACATCCTCACTGTCGCCACAGGCATGGAGGAGCACAACAACTACGCGGTCGATTTCATCAATGCCACACGCTGGATCAAGGCCAACCTGCCGCACGCGAAGGTTTCGGGCGGCGTCTCGAATATCTCGTTCAGCTTTCGCGGCAACAACAAAGTGCGCGAGGCGATGCACTCCGCATTCCTCTACCACGCCATCGCGGCCGGCCTTGACATGGGCATCGTCAACGCCGGAATGCTCGAGGTCTACGAGGAGATTGAGCCTGATCTGAAGGTGATGGTCGAGGACGTGCTTCTCAACCGCAGGCCCGACGCGACCGAGCGGCTGGTGGATTATGGCGAGACCATCAAAGCCGCTGGCGCAGGCGCAATCGAAAAGAAGAAGGCCGAAGAGTGGCGCAACGGGACGGTCGAAGAGCGGCTCTCGCACGCGCTGGTCAAAGGCATCGACGCCTATATCGACGCCGACACCGAAGAGGCGCGCGTCAAACTGGGGCGTCCTCTGCTGGTCATCGAAGGCCCGCTGATGGACGGTATGGGCGTAGTCGGCGACCTCTTCGGCGCGGGCAAGATGTTTCTGCCGCAGGTGGTCAAGTCGGCCCGCGTGATGAAGAAAGCCGTTGCCTACCTGACGCCGTTCATGGAAGAGGAAAAGGCTGCTCTCGCCGCCGC
Organism: Edaphobacter sp.; assembly: GCF_035763405.1. NCBI lineage: Bacteria > Pseudomonadati > Acidobacteriota > Terriglobia > Terriglobales > Acidobacteriaceae > Edaphobacter > Edaphobacter sp. The sequence continues at coordinate 4,398 of NZ_DASUBE010000075.1, read as the reverse complement.
CGGCCACGAGGTCAAGACGCAGGGCAAGATCGTGCTCGCAACCGTCAAGGGCGATGTGCATGACATCGGAAAGAACATCGTCGGCGTAGTGCTGGCCTGCAATAACTATGAGGTCATCGACCTGGGCGTAATGGTGCCTGCCGAGAAGATTTTGGAGCGCGCGAAAGAGGTGCGGGCCGATATTATCGGCCTGAGCGGCCTCATCACACCGTCGCTCGACGAAATGGTGCATGTGGCGCGCGAGATGGAGCGGCAAGACTTCAAACTGCCGCTGCTCATCGGTGGCGCAACGACAAGCCGCCGACATACGGCCATCAAGATTGCGCCGCACTACAGCGAACCGGTGATCCACGTCCTCGACGCCAGCCGCGCCGTGCCTGTCACCACGAGCCTGCTCAGCGAAGACGGCAAGGCGGAGTTCGTGGCGCAGCATCGCGCCGAGTATGAGTCGCTGCGCAAGGCCCACGCCGCACCGCGCCAACAGACCGTCACGATCGAGGTCGCGCGCGAGCGGAGGACGCCGATAGCCTGGCGCGCCGAAGATATTCCCACGCCGTCATTCACGGGCGCGCGTGTGCATAAGGACTTTTCGCTCAAAGAACTCCGTAGCTTCATCGACTGGACGCCGATCTTCCATGCCTGGGGTCTGAAGGGCGTCTACCCACGCATCCTGGAGCACGAGCTGCAGGGCGAGCAGGCGCGCCAGATCTTCACTGACGCGAACGCTCTGCTCGACCGCATCATCGAGGAAAAACTGATTACCGCGAATGGCGTGCATGGATTCTTTCCTGCCAGCGCCGTCGGCGACGACGTTGAACTCTACACCGACGAGACGCGCACCAAAGTCCTTACACGCTTTCACTTCCTTCGCCAGCAGGCAAACAAGGAAGGCAGCGAGCCGTGCCGTTCGCTTGGCGACTTCATTGCGCCGAAGGAGACCGGACTGCCCGACTACATCGGCGCATTTGCCGTCACCAGCGGCATCGGCCTGAAAGAACTCTGCGACCGTTTCCGAGCCGCGAACGACGACTACAACGCCATCATGGCCGAAGCAGTCGCCGACCGGCTGGCCGAAGCCTTCGCTGAATGCCTGCACAAGCACACTCGCGACGAGTGGGGCTACGGCCGCACAGAGAACCTGAGCAACGAGGAGATTATCGACGAGAAGTATCGCGGCATTCGCCCCGCGCCTGGCTATCCGGCGTGCCCAGACCATACGGAGAAGGGAACCATCTGGGGCCTGCTCGACGTAGAGGCCAACACGGAGATGAAGATTACCGAGTCGTTCGCCATGTGGCCCGGCTCAAGCGTCAGCGGTCTCTACTTCGCACACCCGGAGTCGCGTTATTTTTCGCTGGGTAAGATCGACCGCGACCAGGTCACGGACTACGCGGAGCGCAAAGGCATGCCCGTGGCCGATGTTGAACGGTGGCTGGGTCAGAACCTCAACTACGATCCTGCGTAGACAGTTGTAAATCATCAGCGTGATTTCTTAACCTGCACCGCCCCTGCAAGCAGGTTCTCTTGCAGAGGCGGTGTGGGAGAGAGACGCGCTGAACAAAGAACAAACGTAGCGGCTACTGCTTTTTGCTCGGCTGAACCTGCCCGAAGTCTTGTTTGAACTCTGTTTCTTTGCCTTGCGCTGGCGGGTTCTGTGTATTTGGCTTCGTGGCCGCGAGCTTGCCGGACTCATGCAGAGGGTTCGTGCCGGACTTTCCGCTGTCTTCGTAGAGAGGGTTCTCGCCTTTCTTGGAATTGTTAGAGGGGCTCAGAGATTCCGTCGCATGGGCGCTGTTTTTCGCATTCATGGAACGAGGGAAGTCCGCACTGTGGATCGCGCCATCCTTTCTCTGAAGGTTGCCGGACCCGATGCCTTTTTCGCTAACAGGCGCCTGTCCCTCTCTGTCGAGCACAATGATGCTGCCGCTTTTTCGGTTGTTGGCTGAGTTGGAATGTGAGTGAAGTTTGCTCGCAGTATCTCCAGGCGGAGTTATCCGCCCCGAGGCCTGCCCGCTCGATGCGTCGCGTGGTTTTACGGTGCGGGCGGTCGGCGCGGTCTGCGCGACGGCCATCGTTCCAATCAGTAAAAATGCCGCGGCTGTCAGGCCGGTATTCATGTGTGTAGTCTTTCGCATTGAGACGATCCTCTCCTGAACGTGATAGGGGCCCGGTTGCTCAACGATTGCGACGGCTCCAGTACATCCCGGGACTGGTCCGCGGGTCGATACAACTTTTCTTCGGCCGGCTCCCACCTGCGGCTCAGGCTTGCTCCCGTGACTCGTATGTGTTACAAACGATGTATTCCAGTCTGTTTCGACAGATTTGAATTTCATGCAGAGTGGTTGAGGGACGAGCCCTTTGACGCCACGACAACCGGACAGAACAAAGGCGTACCGGTGTCAACTCTCTCCTGTTAGACAGGGAACATGAGATTCGGAGTTCGAGCCCAAAAGGCCAGCGCCCCGCAAGTCTCCTTCCTGGCCTACTTCAGAGACAAGTCAAAGACTCATCGCTCATCCTCTCGGAGAGAGCGAGATGAATTACTCCTGTAGCAGGTACGAGCTCAAGTGCAACGACTGCGGCAAGCGTTTCGGCAACCAGCCTCTGTCCGCCTGTCCTGACTGTCTGGCGCCGCTTGAGGTGGCCTACGATCTTGATGCCGTGCGCGGCGTCTTCACGCGCGAAAATGTCGCCGCCGGACCGCCCAGCATCTGGCGCTACGTCGCTCTGCTCCCGATTCCCGACGGCTTCCAGCCGGACCTGCCCGTAGGCTTCACGCCGCTCATCCACGCAAAGAATCTCGGCAAGCGCCTCGGTGCCACCAATCTCTACGTCAAAAATGACGCCGTCTGCTTCCCGACGCTCAGCTTCAAGGACCGCGTTGTCTCGGTCGCGCTGGCCAATGCGCAGCGGTTCGGCTTCGAGACGGTCGGCTGCTCCTCGACCGGCAATCTGGCCAACTCTGTCGCAGCGCAGGCTGCGCGCCTCGGCATCAAGGCATGCATCCTAGTTCCTTCTGACCTTGAACCCGCAAAGATTCTGAACACGCAGGTCTACGGCGCGCGGCTTGTCCGCATCGATGGCAACTACGACCACGTCAACCGCCTGTGCAGCCAGATCGCCGACGAGTACACGTGGGGCTTCGTCAACGTGAACCTGCGCCCCTACTACGCCGAAGGCTCGAAGACCGTCGGCTACGAGATCGCCGAAAAACTCGGCTGGCGTCTACCCGACAACGTCGTTGTGCCGATGGCCGGCGGCTCGCTCATCCGCAAGATCCGCAAGGCGTTTCAGGAACTCATCTATCTTGGCCTCGTCGAAGAGAAGCACGTCCGCTTCTTCGGCGCGCAGGCCACTGGCTGCTCGCCCATCTCGGTTGCCGTCAAGCAGGGAACCGACGACATTCAGCCGCAGAAGCCCAACACGATTGCCCGCTCACTCGCCATCGGCAACCCGGCTGACGGCCCCGCCGCCGCGAAGATGATCCGCGACTCAGGCGGATGGGCCGAGGACGTCTCCGATGTCGAAGTCGTCGCCGGAATGCAGGAACTTGCCGAGACTGAAGGTATATTTACCGAGACAGCCGGAGGCGTCACCACTGCCGTCACCGCGCGCCTCTACGCCGACGGCCGCATCTCACGCGACCAGATCACCGTAGCCTGCATCACCGGCAACGGCCTCAAGACAACCGACGCCCTCACCGGCCACTACGCGGAAGAGCGCGCCATTCGCCCGCGTCTGGCGGACTTCGGCGCCTACCTCGAAGAATTGGATGGCACGAAGGAACCTGAACTGGCCGTCGCTGGAGCAAATCATGCCAATTAAAGTCGTCCTCCCCACCGCCTTCACCCGCCACACCGATGGCCGCAAACAGTTTGACTCCACGGCCCAGAACCTCCCCGGCCTGCTCGCGGACATCGACAAAACATTTCCCGCGCTCTCCACACAGATCAAGGACGACGACGGCAAGCTCCGCCGCTTCATCAACATCTACGTCAACGACGAAGACATCCGCTTCCTCGGCGGCGAGACCTACGCCTTTCAGGACGGCGACGAGGTCATGCTTATCCCCTCGATCGCGGGCGGAATCTAACGAAGACGAGATACAACGAAAAGGCCGAGCCACCGCGCTCGGCCTTCTCTGTTTAACTTCAAGCTCGACGTTACTGCGGAGCAGCCGGTTGCGTAATATCCATGCCGGGAGGAATCACACCCTCCAGATTCGCCTCGGGCACGCCTTGCAACTCGGGCAGACTGCCTTCCAGCGCAATCCTGAGCACCTGGTCCATCTCTTCGACAAAGTGCAGCTTCATGGAGTTCTTCAGCAAATCTGGAAGCTCGGCCAGGTCCTTGCGGTTCTCCTCCGGCAGAATCGCCTCGAAGATTCCCGCGCGGTGT